>JAZSIV010000164.1:0-7649 GCA_045533995.1 Eubacteriales bacterium | reverse complement strand
TGAGGGATTGTTTTGAGTGAAAATCTAACATTTTACAATCCCTCCGTCACGGCAAGCCGTGCCACCTCCCTTTACACAACGGAGGCTCATTATCGCCCGACAGTATGGAAAAGGAGTACGAACAAATCGTTCGTACTCCTTTTACCTTGCAGCAGGTAAAAACTGCTTTATGGTAGGTGTCCCTTTCGGAGCTGTTTTTTTATTTGAATATCTTTGAAAATCTCTTCCTCAGGCGGAAAATATAATATGAAATTATGCGGGTCAGCGCGACGTCGTAAAGAATGAGCATGAGGTTTGAGAGTGCAAAGAAGATTATCTCCATAGCAAAGCCCTCGGGCACTTCAACTACAAAAAGCTTTGATGCCAAAAGAAGCAAGAGAGCCGCTGCGTTAAAGATGAGTAGCTTTATTACCCACTGAACTATTCTGCTTTTTATCCTTTCAAGTCCCTCTTTGATTATCGGGTAATAACCGAAAAATATTGCATAGATAAGGGCAGGGAATTTTTGCGGCAGAAGCAAAAGTGAAAGTATCGAGGTGACACCCCATATTGCAAAGGAAGCCGCGCCGCCGTATTCGATAACGATTATCGCGCATATCAGCGAAGCAAGGACCGCCATCGATATATCAAGGACTTCGATAAACGAGCCAAGATAAAGTATAGCCACTCCGAGTGCTGACATCATAGCAGAGACGGTCAGCCGTTTGGTTTTGTTACGTGTATTCATATATATGCGCCTTATCAGATGCAGTCGCAAAGGCAGTCAAGGCACATAAGACCTGCGCAAATATCACAGATCGAGCACTCGTTTGCCGTTGTGGTATTATATCCGCCGCCGTATGCTCCCGCACGTCTGCGCAGATTATACTGTGCCGCGCGGTATTCATTATTATAGGGATCCATAGAGCATGCTGTGTCAAAAAATCTTTGCGCGTCAATAAAATATCCTCTTCTTGCGGCAACACAGCCCATAAGGAAGTGCCATTCGGCATTTCTGTCGCCCTCGTGGACTTCATTCAGAAGTTTTTCAGCCTGCACGTCGTTTCCATTGTTGAGGAGACGGCGGATCTCGGCATATTTGGGGTTTCCGCTTGACGAGGTGTTGCCCGCGTATGACTGAGAATTGTATGAGTGATTAGTCGAGCCCGAGGCACGCATCTTTTGTATCTCCTCGTAAGCAGAGTTTATCTCCTTCATCTTCTCGCTTGCGAGATCGGCAAGGTCGCTGTCCCTATATTTGTCGGGGTGGTATTTGCGCGCAAGCTCGCGGTATGCCTTTTTTATATCCTCGTCTGAGGCGTTCGGAGAAACTCCTAATATCTTATAAGGGTCGTTCATCAATTTTTTATGTCCTTTCGGTAAAAGAAATTTCGGTTTATTTCAGCTTTTCAACAATGCCCTCTATACGACGGGGCATTCCGAGGTAAATTATGTTATATATAATATTTTTTATTGTCAGATCATTTCCGTAATCTATAAGATCAAGCGCGTTTTCAAGCTCGGAAAGCTCGATTTTAAGCGCTTCCGATATCTTTGCAGCTTCATCTGCGGTGGGTATAGTGCCGTTATATAACATCAAAAACGGATTATATCTCTTTTTTTCAAGATCTTCCTTTATGTCGTCAAGTGCATCGGCGATATATATCCACTTGCCAAGGCAGAGCCCCGCGTTGTATGCGATCTTTTTATTGCTTCCGTCAAGCCCGAATGAAAGATATTCTGCCATTATTCTGCCAAAAAGCTCTGCGGGCGTATCAACGCTTGTATTGCCCGATTCTTCATATTCAGCAAGTCTTTTGAGGGAGCTTGCTGTCATATTGTCGAGCTCCTTTAAGCTATCACTTTTTCTGACCGTCTTTTTTCTCATCTGCGATGCCGTAGGTAATAGAAAAACTCTTGTAAAAAGTCTTTTTGCAAAGCCCTCGTCGCAAAGGTCGTCACGCACCTTGTGATATGTAAGGAGCGCCGAGGCGTACGAGCAAAAATCAAGCTGGTCGTTCCTGTTCATCACGTTGCGCTTTTTGAGGGGATGCAGTATGCATCTTTTTTGTGAGAATGAGGTCGTCTCGCCCACAAGCGCAAAGCGTAAAAGTGCGAAAGCAACGAAATCATAAGACAGGCTCATTCGCGAGCACTGCCCCGTGCACTTGCCCATCGCTCTGCACAGACCGCAGTAAGTGCCCTTATAATATTCGTGTTCCCGAACCTTTAATTCGGGGATGTATCCTCTTACGTATCCGAACATACGCGGCACCTCACAGTCCTGTTTTTATTATGATATCTTATATATATTAAATTTACAATGTATTATTTGTAAATATTTTTCAAAAAAATTTAGATTTTTGTTTTTTATTCTGAAACACTTGAAAGTTATATGATATTCTATTATAATTAAATAGTTATTCGAGAGAGGGGGGAGCTTATGAACCGAGAGGGACTTGTAAATCTATTTACGAGGATGCCCACTATTGCGACAGACAGACTTGTTCTTCGTAAGATGCACACTTATGATTATAACGACATGTATAGCTATGCTTCCCGTGCTGATCTTACCGAATATCTCTTGTGGTCGCCCCATTCGTCAAGCTCATACACAAAGGAATATCTGAAATACGTTGAGAAAAGGTATCTTGTGGGAGACTTTTATGACTTTGCGGTTGTCGAAAAGGAAGGCGGAAAAATGATAGGCACCTGCGGCTTTACAAAGATAGACTTGCAGAACAAGGTTGCCGAGATAGGATACGTCCTGAATCCCGATTTTCACAACAGGGGCTATGCTACCGAGGCGGCTCGTGCCGTTATTGAATTCGGCTTTTCAAGGCTTGGAGTAAACCGTATAGAAGCGAGATTTATGGAGGGCAACGATGCATCTCTTCGCGTTATGCAAAAGCTCGGGATGACCCTTGAGGGATATATGCGCAATTCTATGCTCGTTAAGGGAAAATACCGCACCATCGGTGTTTGTTCGATTCTTAAAAGTGAATATAAGCAATAAAGTGAATATAAAAGTCTGCCAAGGTCAAAAATATCATCAACATAAGGATGAATTTTTGATGAAAGGTGGATTTTTATTATGTCCGATTATTTGAAACCAAGCGTTGAGTATGAGAAGCTCAAGGGAACTAAAACAGAGGTCAATCTGCATACCGCACTTTCGGGGGAGTCACAGGCATATCTTCGTTACAGATGGTTTGAGGCAAAGGCGAGAAACGAGGGCTACGTAGAGATAGCCGACATATTTGCCGAGACGGCGGCTAACGAAAAGGAGCACGCCGAGATATGGTTCAAGTATCTTGGAGGTGTGTCTGATACCGAACGAAATCTTGAAGCTGCGGCAAGCGGCGAGCACTTTGAGTGGGAATCAATGTACGCGCAGTTTGCAAGCGAAGCGAGGGAAGAGGGCTTTGATTCGCTCGCTACGCTCTTTGACAGAGTTGCATCAATAGAAAAAATGCACGAGCTCCGATATCTGAATTATCAGAACAAGGTAAAGAACAACGAGATATTCAGCGCGGCATCTGAAAACACGAAGTGGATATGCATAAATTGTGGATATATCGTCGAGGGCAAAGAACCGCCCGCTGTATGTCCTACATGTATGCATCCTAAGGGCTATTTCAAGGTTCATTCAAAGAATTAAAAACAACGAATTAAAAACGACCCGTTGACGTTTGTCAACGGGTCGTTTTTGTTTACAGCTTTATTTTTACTTCTTTTGCAATTCCAAGTATTCTTGCGTCTCCCGATTCAAAATCCTCTGCGGTCAGCTTTATCGGCTGATAATCCTCGTTTTCGGGGATCAGAAAAATGGTTTTCTTGTCCTTCTGAAAACGCTTTACGGTCGCGCTGTCTCCGTCTACAAGGCAGGCAACTATGTCTCCGTTTTCGGCATACTGCTGTTTTTTGAAAAGAACGAGCGAGCCGTGTATCATGCCGATGTTTTTCATACTGTCGCCGCATATCTTCAGGAAGAAATAATCGTCTTTATCATCAACGTCGGCACTCTCGTAACCCAAAAGCGTCTCCTCGGTTATTATCGGACTGCCCGCGCGTATCTCACCGATAATAGGTATCTGCTTTTCGCGTCCCGATAAAATTGCGCTGCTGTATAAAGAGCTGTCATCTAAAAAAACATTTATGCTGACACCGAAATGGTCGGCTATTTTTTTTAGCTTATCAGCCTTTGGGCAAGAGCGTCCCTTTTTCCAATCTGTAAATGTGGAGGCGGAAATTTTTGTTTCCCTTGCTACGCGATATACGCTCGTATTGTTCAATTCCAACAATTTTTGAAAGCTTTGGTAACTCATTTGGACACCTCCGGGGCATTTTTAACAATAATTCGGAAATCCGCAATAATGTATTGACAATAATTCGGAAATCCGTTATAATTATGGTACAGTGATATTATATAACACGGATATAATTTTGTCAAGTACAATATTAAAAATAATGAGGTAAAATGTCGAAAAATGTGTAAAATTTGCAGAAGATACTTTTGCCCTCCAGGATGTCCGTCGTTTGTTGGTATATCGTCTGAATTGGGGAAGAGATTATTCAGATGTAAGGGCTGCGGACGATGGATATATGAGGACGATGATTATATAATTGACTACGGAAATCCGTATTGTTTAAGCTGCGAAGGAATTGAAAAAACAGAGAAACAAAAATGAGAGGAACAGGTGAATATAAGGTGAGCGAGGGAGTTGTTGATGTCAGCTTTGCCGATAATTACTTGAAAAGCTACAGACTAAACAGAAAGCTTCTCCGTCTTGATAGATATGAGAAGGAATATTTTGGTGCTGACGATAATGATTACGAATCTATGGGTGAAGCACCGCTCGCAAGGGCGAGAATGTTTGAGGTCAGACATTTCATTACCGAAATGAAAAATTGTGACGAAAAGCTTTTGCTTTATTATCATTATATAAAGGGGAACAGTGTGGAAAAATGCGCAGAGCTTCTCGGAATTTCAAGAAGCACGTCCTTCAGGCTGAAAAAGAGGGCGCTTGAGATGGCTGTTCAGAAGCTTTTGCATATAGAAAAATAAATATATCAAGGTTAGTTTGCGGAGCATTCACATCGGGTTAACAAAAAATTAATATTTTTAATGTAAAATTTTAATAGCGTTTGTTATCGGGGGTCGATATTATGGAAAAATACTCGGGTGTACTGCTTTGTACCGATTTTGATAATACTTTATATGACGGAGAGTCTATTCCGGATAATAACATTAAGGCAATAAAGCAATTTACCGACAACGGCGGGCTGTTTACTGTTGTAAGCGGAAGAAAACCCGATTTTATATGTAAATATGCCAAGGAAACCTCTTTGGTTATAAATGCTCCTCTTATAAATCTGAATGGCGCTATCATTTACGACGCTACTAACAAAAAAATTATAAAAGAGGGTTTTTTGAGGGGGATAGGCAAGGATATCGTAGATAGAATATTTGATGAAATTCCCACGATAGAGAGTGCAAATATTTTTGATAAATATCAGATCAGGAAAATTGACCGCGATGATAGGACAAGCATAAAGGAAGAGTATTTTGAAGAAATATATAAGATAACCTTCCGCGTTGAAGATGATGCCAAGATAAGTGACGCTGCAATGGACAAGATAAAGTCTATCGTCGGTGACGGATACGAGGTGTTGAGAAGCACCTATCCTTGTATAGAGATACTTTCTCCTATGCTTACAAAGGGACGATCGGTTCGTTTCCTTAAAGAGTATCTTGGCGCCGACAAGCTCGTGTGTGTGGGTGATTTTGAGAATGATATATCCATGGTAAAGGAAGCCGACATTGGTTATGCGGTAGCGAATTCGATACAAAGTCTTAAGGACGTCGCCGACAGGGTGACAGTTTCGGTAAACGAGGGCGCACTTGCACGTATAATTGAAGAATTATAAAAAATCATAGAAAAAACGGTATTGCACATTGCAATACCGTTTTTTCTGTTCTTTTTGAGGAATCGCTAAAATAGAATTAAATGCAGTCTTAAAGCTGGTTTTTCAGTTTTTCTACACAATCCTTGCAAATACGTTTGCCATTGAAGTAAATGATGTCGTTTGCATTACTGCAGAATGTGCAGGCGGGCTGATACTTTTGAAGTACTATCTTATCATCGTCGGTAAAGATCTCTATCGAATCCTTTTCATTGATACTGAGTATAGTACGAAGCTCCTTAGGAAGAACGATCCTTCCAAGTTCATCTACTTTTCTAACTACGCCGGTTGATTTCATTGCATTTCCTCCCTGTTTTTTATTATTTGTTTTTTGTTTGTCCTTTATGATGACATTATAAAACACATTTGTTTTTTTGTCAACAATATTTTTGGAAAAAATTGGTCATATTTCAAAAAAATATATAATGAGATGTCGAAAAAAGCAGAAAAAAGAGATAAAAGAGAGAAAATTGTTTTTTATATGAGAGGAAAGAATGTTAGGCAAGATATTTGGAATAATTTGCATTGCAGCCACATTGTTCGGGGTTGCGACTTCAAATGTATCGGAGCTTGGAAATGCCGTGATCGACGGAGCGTCGAGTGCTGTTTCACTGACGATATCTCTTTGCGGAATGATGTGCTTGTGGTGCGGCGTAATGAAGGTTTTTGAGCGCGCGGGACTTATCGGAAGGCTTGCAAAGCTGCTCTCTCCCTTGATGAAGATATTTTTCCCCGATGCATATAAAAAGGGTAGCGGCTGTTCCGAGATAGCGGCAAATATAAGTGCAAATCTTTTAGGAATCGGTAATGCGGCGACACCTCTTGCCCTGTGTGCTATGAAAAAGCTTCAGGAGAATAATGATGAGCCCGAGAGGGCGAGCCACGATATGATAACTCTTGCGGTGATGAATACAGCGAGTGTCAGTATAGTCCCATCAACTATTCTTGCGCTTCGCCGTGCGGCGGGCTCTTCCGATCCGTTTATGGTGGTCGTTCCTATATGGATAAATTCTGTCTGCTGTTCGCTTTTTGCGCTTATACTGTGCCGCGCTATGCGCGGGGCGGAAAGAGGGAAAGGAACGCTTGATAAAAACAAAAACGTGCGGCTTTTACAAAAGGGGCGGAAGAATGAGTGAGTACCTGTCGAGTCTTATAATTCCCATTATAATCTGCCTTGTAGGTTTACTCACACTGTTTGGAAAAACTCCTTATTTTGAAAGCTTTATGGAGGGTGCGGCAGACGGACTTCGGAGTGCGATAAAGCTTTTGCCGACCCTTGTGGCGCTTGTGGTCGCTGTGAATATGCTGCGCGCATCGGGCGCGGCGGATGCCGTGGCAGAATTTATTCGTCCTGCCGCAGAGAAAGTGGGTGTTCCGTCAGAGCTATTGCCCCTTCTTATAATTCGTCCTTTTTCGGGTAGTGCCTCTACCGCGGCATTTTCGGAGCTTCTCGAAAGCTGTGGAGCTGATAGCTTCGCATCGCTCTGCGCCTCGGTGATAATGGGCTCATCCGATACGATGGTATACATTATAAGCGTTTATTTTTCGTCGGTTGGAATAAAGAAAAGCAGATACGCCATTCCATGCGCCGCGCTCGTTATGCTTTTTTGCATATTTTTTTCTTGTCTGATTTGCCGCGTGTGGTTTAAGGACCTTTTGTGATGACAATAATATCAAATGGATAAATACGTTTTGCGGAAGGT
>JAZSIV010000090.1:0-23607 GCA_045533995.1 Eubacteriales bacterium | reverse complement strand
CGTGCTCTTCTCTTTGAGCAATGCCCATGTAGAACTGAATGAACGGAGGAGAGAGATGGAAGTAGTGCTTTTCTTAGCCCCGGGGAAAGAAAATCCATCGTACAATTTTCTGCCGTGCTCAACAAGCTCAAATTTATCTGTTTTATAATATATAGGGTTTCTATTGGATTCATTATCTGCAGGACCGTATATATCATTCTTAAACTCATCCGGAACAGGAACCATAGTATATCCGATTCTGCTCATTGTTGCATCAAGTCCAAGCCTTTCGTGCCAAACATCGTCAACCTCCTGAAGTGCCACGATATCAAGGTTGAGAGCACGGACTGCCGACTCAAACATAGCAGCCTTTGCCGGAGTATTACCGATCATTATATTATGAGACATCAAATTAAGGTCAACCGATGCAGGTTTAGCTGGCTCCGTTGTAGGCGGCTCGGTTACGGGTTCAGTTGTTTCTTCCGCATCTGTTGTGTCAGTTATGATATCTGAAGTTTCGGGTTGTTTGCTGTCATCGCCATTTCCTGTTGCAGGCTCACACGCAAGCAAGCTGACCGAAAATATCAAGCATAAAAGCAAAGCTATTATTCTTTTCATTGTTTTTCCACCTTTCATTTTGCTGGGTTATATTATACCATAAAAAAGAAGATTTGTAAAGTAAAAAAACACATTTATAAAAACAAACCGCCCTACAAATAGCAGGACGGCTTGTTTTTTATTTAAGAAAGTTTATTAAAGACCGCGCTTAATGTAATGTGTATGAAGAACCTCATGAGCCTTGTGGCTGTTGGGCTCGCCAAAGTACTCGTCATAAAGCTTCTTAACAGCAGAGTTTTCGTGAGACTTACGGAGATCTGCCTTCGCATCGTCATTATAGAGAACGGCTGCGCGAACTGCACGAAGGTCTGTATTCATACGAACAACTGCAGGCTGGATAGGCTGTCCACCGCCGTTTACGCAACCGCCGGGACAAGCCATGATCTCGATAAACTGAACGTCGAGTTCACCTGCTTTAACTGCATCAAGAACCTTCTTAGCGTTTGCTGTTCCCGAAGCAACTGCAACGTTAAGATTAACGTCACCGAGCTTGTAGGAAGCGAGCTTAACTCCCTCAACACCTCTTACAGCGTCAAATTCAAGCTTTTCAAGAGGCTTGCCCTCGATGATCTCGGCTGCTGTACGGAGAGCTGCCTCCATTACACCGCCGGTAGCACCAAAGATAGCGCCCGCACTCGATCCGATATCGAAAGGATCGTCGAACTTCTCATCAGCAAGTGCCTTGAAGTCGATACCTGCCTTGGAGATCATACGTCCAACCTCACGGGTTGTAACTGCGATGTCAACATCGGGAACACCCGCTGCCGACTGTCCGGGTCTGCCAACCTCAAACTTCTTTGCTGTACAAGGAATTGCAGATACGAATACTATATCCTTAGGATCGATTCCCTCTTTTTCTGCAAAGTATGTCTTAACAACAGCACCAAACATCTGCTGAGGAGATTTGCAGGTAGAAAGATTTTCTGTGAACTCGGGATAGTAGTGCTCACAGTACTTGATCCAACCGGGAGAGCAGGATGTGATCATAGGAAGTGCGCCACCGTTCTTAACTCTGCCGAGGAACTCTGTTGCTTCTTCCATAATAGTAAGGTCTGCGGTAAGGTTCATATCGAACACTCCGTCAAAGCCAAGAGCCTTGAGGGCAGCAACCATCTTGCCCTCACAGTCTGTTCCGGGCTCGTATCCGAAGCACTCACCGATCTGAGCTCTTACAGAAGGAGCTGTACAAATATATACCTTCTTTGAAGGATCTGCGATAGCGTCAAGGATCTTATCTGTATCGTCTCTCTCGTAAAGCGCGCCTACGGGACATGCAACTATACACTGACCGCAGTTGATACACGATGTTTCTGCAAGCGGAACTTCAAATGCGCAAGCGATATGTGTATCAAATCCTCTGTCGTTTGCACCGATAACGCCAATGCCCTGTATGCTCTTACAAGCGGCAACGCAACGGCGGCAAAGGATACACTTGTTGTTATCTCTGATAATGGGTGTTTCAGCATCTATTTCATAATGATTCTTTTCACCCGAGAATTTCTGCTCATCAACACCGTACTCAAGGCAAAGCTTCTGAAGCTCACAAGTGGTGCTGCGAACGCAGGAGAGACACTTTCTGTCGTGGTTTGAGAGGATCAACTCAAGGTTGGTCTTTCTCGATTTCATTATCTTGGGGGTGTTCGTCAGGACAACCATTCCCTCTGTTACGGGATATACGCAAGCGGTTACCATTCTGAACGGTCTTCCTCCCTCGGAAACCTCTACAAGACAGAGACGGCATGCACCGATCTCATTTATATCTTTGAGGTAGCAGAGAGTGGGAATGTCTATATTTGCGGATCTTGCCGCTTCAAGAACAGTCGATCCCTTCGGAACGGCATATTCTTTACCGTTTATTTTAATATTTACAGTTTCCATATTATCCGTTACCTTCCTTAGTCTTTATAAATTGCGTGAGGCTTACATTTTTCCATACAAGCTCCGCACTTGACACACTTCTTGGTGTCGATAGCAAAGGAGGCGAGCTTGTGTCCGGGAGCAATGTAATCTGTTCTTGCTATTGCATCAGCAGGACAGTTCTTTGCACACATACCACAACCGATACACTTATCAGCATCGATCTTAAACTGAAGCAAGCTCTTACATACACCTGCAGGACACTTCTTATCAACGATATGAGCAATATATTCATCTCTGAAGTAACGAAGTGTTGAAATAACAGGGTTAGGAGCTGTCTGACCGAGACCGCAGAGAGATGCACTCTTTATGTAGTTTGCAAGCTCTTCAAGTCTGTCAAGGTCTTCCATTTCGCCATTTCCGGAAATTATCTTGTCAAGGATCTCAAGAAGTCTCTTTGTACCTATACGGCAAGGAGTACATTTACCGCAGGACTCGTCAACTGTGAACTCAAGGAAGAACTTAGCAAGGTCAACCATACAAGTATCCTCGTCCATAACGATAAGTCCGCCCGAACCCATCATAGATCCGATTGCGATAAGGTTATCGTAATCGATAGCAGTATCGCTAACAGCTGCAGGGATACATCCACCGGAGGGTCCACCGGTCTGTGCAGCCTTGAACTTCTTACCATTGGGAATACCGCCACCGATCTCCTCAACTACCTCACGAAGAGTTGTTCCCATAGGAACTTCAACAAGACCTGTATTTGTAATCTTTCCGCCGAGAGCAAATACCTTTGTTCCCTTTGACTTCTCAGTGCCCATAGATGTAAACCATTCTACCCCGTTGAGTATGATCTGAGGAATGTTTGCGTATGTTTCAACGTTATTAAGTACTGTAGGCTGTCCGAAAAGTCCCTTTACTGCAGGGAAAGGAGGACGGGGACGAGGCTCACCTCTGCAGCCTTCAATAGAGGTCATAAGAGCTGTCTCTTCTCCGCAAACGAATGCGCCCGCGCCGAAACGAAGCTCAATATCAAAGTTAAAGCCTGTACCGAAGATGTCCTTGCCGAGAAGTCCGTATTCACGAGCCTGCTTGATAGCGATCTCAAGACGCTCGATAGCGATCGGGTACTCAGCACGAACGTATATGTAACCTGTTTCAGCACCGATAGCATATCCTGCGATAGCCATTGCCTCAAGTACTGCGTGGGGGTCACCCTCGAGGATAGAACGGTCCATAAATGCACCGGGGTCGCCCTCGTCAGCGTTACAACCAACGTATTTTACTACGTTTCCTCTGTTGCCCGAAGCGAACTTCCACTTAAGACCTGTGGGGAATCCGCCGCCGCCGCGTCCGCGAAGACCGGAATCAAGGATCGTCTGGATAACCTCATCAGGGGTCATTTCTGTAAGCACCTTACCGAGAGCGGCATAACCGTCCATAGCAATGTACTCGTCAATATTTTCAGGGTTTATAACTCCGCAGTTACGGAGTGCAACTCTCTTCTGCTTCTTATAGAAGGTCGTTTCGGAGAGAGATGTTGCGTGATGAGTATCCTCGGATTTTACCTCGTGATAAACAAGACGCTCTACGGGACGACCCTTGAGGAAGTGCTCCTCAACGATCTCGGGAACGTCGTCAACAGTTACGTTACTATAAAATGTTCCCTCGGGATAAACTATCATAATAGGTCCAAGTGCACACAGACCGAAACATCCGGTTCCTATTACCTTGACTTCGTCTGCAAGACCTTTAGCGGCAACTTCAGCAGTAAGCGCTTCTCTGATTTTAACGCTTCCCGACGAAGTACAACCTGTACCGCCGCAGATAAGTACGTGTGTTCTTACCATTTTCTTAATCCTTTCTTACTTGTCAAAATCAGATTTTTTTGTATGATCCGATCGTATACTCCTCAACGACGTTTCCGCCCGCGAGGTGCTTTTCAACGATCTCTTTTGCTTTATCAGCATCAAGCTTTACGTATGTTACCTTTTCTTTGCCTTCCTCAAATATCTCAACAACAGGCTCATACTGACAGATACCTATACAGCCTGTCTGTGTTACAGTTACCTTTGCGCCAAGATTCTTTTCGGCTACTCCCTCTACAAATGCAGAAAGAACGGGACGAGCTCCTGCTGCGATACCGCAGGCTGCCATTCCGACAACAACACGAATAGCTCCTTCGCCTTCACGCAAAGCTACCTTGTTCTGCATCTTTGCCTTTATAGCGGCAAGTTCTGCTAAGCTTTTCATAATATTGTTTCCTCCGTATTATTTTCAGTTATATTTTGATACTGTTCAGAAAGATACTCAGACATAAATACCTGTATCTCGGGCTCGGCAAGAGATATCGTGTCTCCGAGCACCTCGCGCATTTGTCTGGTATCAAGGGTTACTTTTCTTTGCTTTTCTTCGTCGATATCGGTAAATACGAAATCTATTTGAGGACTTCCTGATATCAGTGTGCAAATTGTGGATATGATATCTCCCATCGGCATACAGTCTATGCTTTTTGTATTAAATACAACACAAACCTCCGTACCGCTGCATCCCTTTTCGGTCGAGGAAGTAATTCTCATACTTCCGCCCGTCTGTTCAGCAGCAAGCTTTAACAGAGGCAACCCAAGACCTACGCGGCGAGTAGTACGCGTTGTATAGAATGGATTTGTTACCCGAGAGAGGATCTCTTCGCTCATTCCGCAACCGTTATCTTTTATTTTTACCGTCATCATTCCGTCTGATGCGACCGCAACTCCGATCTCAACAAGAGATGCTCCTGCCTTTACCGAATTTTTAGCCACATCAAGTATGTGCAGAGAAAGTTCCTTCATATCTTATTTGTACTTTGCAAGTATTCCTTCAACATCAGCCTTTGTAAGTCTTCCGTATACTTCGTTGTTGATAGTAAGTACGGGAGCAAGACCGCATGCACCAATACATCTTGTAGCCTCAATAGAGTACTTTCCGTCAGAGGAAGTAGCTCCTGCCTGCATTCCGAGGACTTCGCAGATCTTATCAAGGATCTCTCCGCTTCCCTTTACATAGCAAGCGGTTCCAAGACAAACTGCAATAGATATTTCACCCTTAGGATTAAGAGCGAACTGTGAGTAGAAGGTAGAAACGCCGTAAACCTCCTCAGCTGAAATGCCAAGCTTAAGTGCGATCATTCTCTGCACTTCGCGTGGCAGATAGCCATAAATCTCCTGTGCTTTCTGCAAAATAGGCATCAAAGCACCGGGGGTGTCACGCAGGTCCTCAATTACAGCATTAAGCTGCTCCTCTTGGGCCTTTGTACCACGAAACATTACTGTGGTCAAATTCTTTTTCATGGTAAAGATTTTCCTCCGTTTTATTTTATTTTATTTTTTATTTTAATTAAGATCCTTTTTCTATGCCAAACAGCATTTCAAAAAATCTTTTCTTAACTAAATCTGAAGAATAGGGCTCATCTTCGAGCTCTATATAATTTTTCGCCTCGCTTATATCCCACAAATGGTGAGCATCCGAGCAGACAAGCATCCTTGTATTCTTTATCGAGCCGTATTCTGAATAATACCTGTCCGAATTATCCTTGTCATTAAATTCAACACAATTGAATCGGTATTCGGTAGGAACGTCTCCAAGAATGGCTATGATACCGTTTGCTTCTCTGTCTATATGTGCAGGTCTGACATGCCCTCCGTATTCTCGGACAAGCTCAACGGCTTCTGACATCCAGAGGTCGGTCGCTGAGATAAGAAGCTTTTCCTTCTCGCAAATCACATCATCCGAAGAATTCACGACAAGCTGATTTCCAAATATCTCCGGACGGTTTTTCACAGGCATTATATGCTCGTATATAACGTCTGAAAAAGACATTGCCCTATCAAGATCCTCAAAAAGACAGACAAGATGAACGTCCTCGGCGGTCGTCAGCTCCATACCGGGTATTCCGATTATTCCCTGCTTTTTACAGGCTTCGAGGAAAGCCGGACAGTTATCGCACGAGTTATGATCTGTGAGTGCAAGCATCTGCAAACCGTTAAGCGTTGCCATCCCCGCGATATTTGACGGTGTCATATCGTCATCAGCACAGGGCGACAGGCAGGAATGGATATGCAGATCGTAATAATACTTATTCATATAAGCTCTGACAGCTTTACGCAAAGCTCGTAAGACGTAAGAGTTGATTTCAGAAGATTTATTCCCTCTGCTTCAGCCTTTTTGAGTGCCTCAGTGTCAGGATCTACCCCCTCTGCCATTATAACACAGGCAACGTCGGCAAGAGATGCGACTGCCACAACGTTTATATTTGACATTATTGTGACCCAAACCGAATCCGCCTCTGCTCTTCCCATTACCCAGCTGAGAAGGTCACCTACGTAAGCTCCCACTATCTCTCTGTCGGGTGACGGAATACATATCGGTACTGCTTCTATTTTTTCACACAGCTCTTTTACCGTCATTGTTTTCCTCCGTTATTATACCTTGTTATAATTGTCCCTCAGCTTTATAAGACAATCCTCCTCGCAAGCCTCGCAATTTATTATGTCCTCTGCAAGTGCATGACAGCTTGGTGCTCCGCAAGAGCCGCAGTCAAGATGCGGAAGCTCCTTATATATCTCTTCCGCCTGCGCCATCTTTTTAATAGCGTTTACCCTCTCCTCTGGCGTCGCCCCGGTATTATATTCAAAGAATTCGGTATCGATCATTACATCATTTGATATGTCGTTACCCTCGACCTGATTTTGAGAGATCGGAAGATACTTGCGAAGCGAACGAAGTCTTGCCTTTGCGATATAAGGATTTTCAACATTAAGAGTTCCTCCGACGCATCCGCCGTTACAAGCGTTAAGCTCAACGAACTCAAGGTCGTGAATAGTTCCGTTTTCTATCTCATCAAGCACGTTTATACAGTTTTCAATACCGTCTGCAGCAAGATATTTTCCCGACAACAGCGAGGTGGCCTCGCCTCCGGTTCCCGCCCAATTAAGACCGATAATGCCCGTTTTTGAAAGAGGTAACGGATTTTTTATGTTTTTGCGCTCTGATCTTATCTTAAAATAAAGATCGCTTATAGCAAGTGCCCCCGTGACCGCCGACTTTTCAACGCCGATCGGATCCTTTATGTAGCTTATTTTTGCGGGGCACGGCGAAATAAAGAGCACACATATATCGTCGTTTGAAAGCTCAGGGTGAGCTTCAAGCGCTTCCTTGCGAGCAAGCCTTGCAGCATACTCAATAGGAGGCATGATCGGAAGAAGATTATCAACAAGGCTTGAAAATCTGAGACCTATAAGCCGCACAATTGCAGGGCAAGCCGAGCTTATCACAGGCTTTTGAAGATCCTGCCGTTTCATATATCTTCTTGTATATTCGGTTATGATCTCGGCAGCTCTTGATACCTCGAATACATCGTCAAAACCACAGGCAAGGAGAGCCGTCAATACCTCGTCAACGTTATCAAGGTCATTAAACTGCCCGAAAAGTGCAGGAGCCGGAAGAGCGATCTTGTATTTATAATCAGCAAAATCCTCGAACTTATCGTAGATAGCCTTTTTAGCTTTATATGGGCACAGCCTTATACATTCACCGCAATCAATACATCTTTCCTGCTTTATGATCGCGTGTCCGTCACGTACTCGAATAGCTTCTGTCGGGCAGCGCTTTATGCAGTTTGTACATCCTTTACATTTTGACAGATCCAATGTAACCGAATGAATATACTGTAACATACCCTCCTCTTTCCGAGCGGGGTTATACATTCACCGTCATTGTGACAGTAGTACCTACACCCACCTCTGTTTGAATATCAATAGAATCTGTGTATTTCTTCATGTTTGGCAAGCCCATTCCTGCTCCGAATCCGAGTGAACGGATATCGTCAGGTGCCGTTGAATATCCCTCCTGCATAGCAAGTGCTATATCAGGAATACCTGGGCCCTTATCGGCAAGAATAATTTCTATTTTATCGCAGTAAACGTTTATATCTGCCGTTCCTCCATTAGCATGGATAACCATATTTATCTCGCCCTCATACATTGCAACTGACACACGTCTTATAGTTTCTGCAGAAAATCCCATTTGGCGAAGCATCTTTTTTACTCTTACCGACGCCTCTCCTGCCGAAGTAAAATTATCACCGTCTATTTCAAAATGAAAATTTACCTTATCAGACATCTACTACACTTCCTCCCGACAAGCCGTTACAATAAAGTTTTCCGCAAGCAACGTACATTCTTTCCGTTGTCGCAAGAACAACGATAGAACTTTGCTCTGCCAAGGCTATAACATCAGCAGGTGGTGTTTTCCCTCTTACAAAGACTATGCAACGCATATCCATCATTTCGGCGGTACGAACGACCTGGGGATTACAAAGTCCTGTTAAAAGCACAGCTTGCTCCTTAACAAATGCGAGAACATCGCTCATCATATCACAACCGCAAGCAGAGTTTATTTCTCCGTCAAGCATCTCCTCACAACAAAGCACTTTAGCATTAAGAAGATCTGCAATTTCTCTTATTTTCATAAAACCCCCATAATAATTAAGTCTGTTTGTTAATTATACTACAAAAAACGAAAAATGTCTATATATTTTATAAATTTTCTCCTTTTATTTATTATCAATTAAGTTTTTTATACTATTATCAACAAAAAAAGAGACGCGATCCATGCTGATCACATCTCTTTTAATATGCTATACAAACTATAATTTATACGGAATGAGCTTTCCTTCTTTAGGTAAATAAAGCTCCCGAATTCCGCACTCCTTTGCAAGCTCTATCGCCACATTATAATGACACAAGATGCTGTCGGCACTGTGACAATCTGTCGTAACAGTCACTTTGCAACCAAGCTCGGCCATACGGCGCAAAATAACTTCCGAGGGATAAGGTTTTTTTCTATAGCCTCTTGATATAGCACCCGTATTAATCTCAAATATAAGATCCTTTTTTGCAAGCACGTCAAGACAACCGAAAGCGGCATCACGGTATCTGCGGTCACTCTCGTCAAACAGCGCTCCGTTCTCGTTAAACTTGGTCACAAGATCAAAATGTCCGACTATATCACAGCTCGTCTTTTCCTTGACCAAAGCAAGCTCGCGGTAATAATCCTCACAAAAGCTGTAAAAATCACCGCCGTAAAGCCTTTTTATCTCACAAGTAAGAGCGTCCGCGGTATTATCAACGGGAATGGGACAACCGTCTTTTACTACAAAGTGAACAGAACCTATAACGTAATCAAACGGTGAAAGATCTATCGACGAAAGAGTGTCGTACTCTATTCCGAGAAGTATCTCTATCCGATCCTTGTATTTTTCCTTTGCACGAAGCACCTCGGATATATAATCTTCACTTTGCGTTTTTTCCATCGTCCAATCGGTCTGATCTTCTATAAACGAATGCTCCGAAAAGCCAATTCCGTCGCATCCAAGGTCAATAGCGGCAAGCACCATTTCCTCCACTGTATTCTTCCCGTCGCCGAACACAGTATGTGTATGAAGATTAAACTTTGGGATCATTTTGTCATTTTCTCCTGCTTGACTTTGTGATCTATTACGTGACGTGAGGCAAGCTCCTTGTGAATATCGTCAAGTGAAATACCCATCTCGATCATAAGCACCATAACGTGATAAACAAGATCGGATATCTCGTATATCGTCTCTGCCTTGTCGTTTGCTTTTCCTGCAATAATGACCTCGGTACATTCCTCACCGACCTTCTTAAGTATCTTATCTATTCCCTTTTCAAAAAGATAAGTCGTATAAGAGCCTTCCTTCTTTTCGATCTTTCTTCCCTCAATTGTCTTCATAAGAGAGGAGAGCGAAAAATCCTCGGCAGCCTCACCCTCGAACACTTTTTCATTGAAGCATGAATCTGCTCCTGTGTGACACGCGGGGCCGTCCTTAACAACAGTTACGGTAAGAGCATCACGGTCACAGTCTGCAACGATATCAACTATATGTTGGCGATTTCCCGAGGTCTCACCCTTTCTCCAAAGCTCCTGTCTTGAACGCGACCAGAAGCAGGTAGTCCCTTCTTTCATGCTTATCTCAAGGCTCTCTCGGTTCATATATGCAAGAGTGAGCACCTTTTTGCTGTTTGCATCTACAACAATCGCGGGAATAAGTCCCTTTTCATCAAATTTAAGCTCATCTATCTTTATCATTTTCTTGTCCTCATATTCTGACGTTTATATTTTCTTTTTTAAGCTCGGCTTTAAGATCGGCTATCTGTACCTCGCCAAAATGGAATATCGAAGCCGCAAGCCCCGCATCAATAGTGGGAATAGCCTTGAAAAGCTTTACAAAATCATTGATGCAACCCGCTCCGCCCGATGCGATGACAGGTACGTTTACGGCATCGCAAACAGCGCTGAGCATCTCAATATCAAAACCGCGCTTGACTCCGTCGGTATCGATACTGTTTACAACGACCTCGCCCGCACCGTTATCAACACATCGTTTTATCCACTCGATAGCTTCCATTCCCGTGTTCTCGCGTCCGCCCTTTGCAAAAACACGGAAGACTCCGTCAACGCGCTTGATATCAGCCGACAGGATAACACATTGACTGCCGTATTTTTTCGCCGCCTCATAAATAAGATCGGGGTTCTTTATAGCACCCGAATTTACACTGACCTTGTCAGCTCCGCATTTGAGCACTCTGTCAAAATCGTCAAGCGTATTTATTCCGCCGCCTACCGTAAGAGGAATAAATATCTGTGATGCTACCTCACACAGTATATCTGTAAAAAGCTTTCTCTGTTCAAAGGATGCCGTTATGTCATAAAAGACAAGCTCGTCGGCACCGTTTTGAGAATAATATTTTGCAAGCTCAACAGGTGACGAAACATCGCGTAAGCCAAGGAAATTAGTTCCTTTGACCACACGTCCGTCACGCACGTCAAGACAAGGTATAATTCTTTTCGTTATCATTACTCTTACTCTTCCTCTTTGCAGACAGAAATTGCCTCGCCAAGCGAAACCTTGCCCGTATAAAGAGCCTTTCCGAGTATCGCTCCGTAAAGCTTCATTTCTTTTAATTTTCTGATATCGTCAAGGCTTGAAACGCCGCCAGAGGCAACGATATCTATCGTAAATTTTTCTGAAAGCGTGCGATAAAGCTCTATGTTCGCTCCACCGAGAAGCCCGTCCTTTGAGATATCGGTACAAATTACCGTGCTTACCCCAAGCTTCTGAAGCCGCTCGAAAAATTCCATACAGGATATGCCGCTTATCTCGCGCCAACCCTTGATAGCAACCATTCCGTCGGCAAGATCTACACCGACAGCGACCTTTTCTCCATAAGCTTTGAGAGATCTTTCAAGGAATTCGGGGTCACTTACCGCCGCCGTTCCGAGTATCACTCTGTAAACTCCGGCATCAATATATGCCTTTATCACCTCGTCGCTTCTGACACCGCCGCCTATCTCGACCTTAAGCGAGGTATTCTCGACAATATTCATTATAACATCAAGATTTGGTGTTCCGCCATCCTTTGCGCCCTCAAGATCGACCACGTGCAAATATTCCGCACCCGACCGCTCAAATCTCTTTGCTACCTCAAGCGGCGAGTCGCTATATACGGTCATCTGGGCATAATCTCCCTTTACAAGACGAACAGCCTTGCCGTCAATAATATCTATTGCAGGAAAAATATTCATATACTAAAACTCCATAAATCAGATCTCACAAAATGCTTTGAGGATATTAAGTCCAACCTCTCCGCTCTTTTCGGGATGGAATTGCATTCCAAAAACGTTTCCCTTTGACACAGCCGCAGTAAGCGGAACACCGTATTCAGCAGTAGCGATAACAGAATCCTTACAGTCTGCCCCGTAATACGAATGAACAAAATATACGCAGTCGCCCTCGTTTATATACTTGAAAACAGGGCTTTTCTCCCCGCAGAATTTAAGCGGATTCCATCCAATATGCGGGATCTTCAATTCCTTCGGTATAACATCACCTATGTATTTTACCGATCCCTCAATAAGTCCAAGTCCCTCGTGCTCGCCAAACTCATAACTGCGCTCAAAAAGCATCTGCATACCAAGACAAATTCCCATAAGAGGCTTGCCTGATGCCGCCTCAGCACAAATTACCTTGTCAAGTCCGCTTGCGCGAAGCTTTTTTGCCGCATCTTCAAATGCGCCAACGCCCGGAAGCAGAATACGGTCTGCGCGTCTTATCTCATCAGCATCCGAGCTGACGCAGACCTCTGCGCCGATATATTTGAATGAGCTGTGAAGCGAGTAGAGATTGCCCACTCCGTAATCAACTATTGCTATCATTTAAGTACACCTTTCGTTGACGGTATCTCGTCAGCAAATCTTTCGTCTACCGCCACAGCAACTGCAAGTGCGCGTGCAAGCGCCTTGAATGCCGCCTCTATTATGTGGTGGGAATTATTACCCTCAAGCTGACGCAAGTGCAGACAAATACCCGAATTTCTCGAAAAGGCTATCATAAACTCCTCAACCAGCTCGGTATCGAAGCTTCCGACCTTCGGTGCGGGGATATCAAGCTTATAAGAAAGGCAGGCTCTTCCGGAAATATCAACGGCACACATAACGAGTGCCTCGTCCATAGGAAGCAAAAAGCTACCGTAACGTACAATGCCTCTGCAATCGCCAAGTGCATCTGAAAACGCCTTGCCGAGAGCTATTCCTATATCCTCAACGCTGTGGTGATCGTCAACGTAAGTATCCCCCACACATTTTACGTCAAGGTCAAATCTTCCGTGCCTTGCAAAAAGGGTAAGCATGTGGTCAAGAAAACCGCATCCGGTATCGATCGCACTTGTTCCCTTGCCGTCCAAATTAAGCTTCAGAGAAATATCTGTCTCTGCAGTTTTGCGAATTATCTGCGCCTCTCTCATTTATCTCACCTCTCCTAAAATCTCTTTTACAGCATCTATAAGCGCGCTCATCTCATCTTTTGTTCCAACTGTTATTCTGTTGAAGTCCTTTATCTTTTCGGCAGAGAAATGTCTTACCAATATACCTCTTGACTTGAGCTCAAGATAGAGCATCTGTCCGTCAACACGGTCGCTCTTGGCAAATATGAAATTAGCCTTTGAGGGAAGAACAAGGAAGCCAAGATTTTCAAGCTCACGTGTGGCATATTCTCTGTTCTCCTCGATAACGCGGCAATTATTCATATAATAATCATTGTCGTTTATCGCCGCAAGTCCTGCCGCCATAGTTAATCTGTTTATATTATAGGGGTTAGTGGAATACTTTATCTTTTCAAGATCACAAATAAGCTCCTTGTTTGCTATCGCAAAGCCAAGACGCGCTCCTGCGAGAGAACGTGACTTCGAATAGGTACAGCAAACTATAAGGTTATCATATTTTTTAGTAAGTCCGATAACGCTCTCTCCACCAAAGTCGACGTAAGCCTCGTCAATAAGCACTACCGAATCTCTGTTTGTCTGAACAATTTTTTCGACGTCACCTGCCGAAAGACAAAGACCCGTAGGAGCATTGGGATTTGCGATAACCACTCCTCTGCCCGTATTCATATAGTCCTTGGGGTCTATCGAAAAATCATCGCAAAGAGGTATCATCTCGTAGTCAAGTGCATAAAGATCGGCATACACCTTATAAAAGCCGTAGCTTATCTCCGGAAAAACTACACCCTTTTTATCAAAAAAAGACATAAAGGTAAAATTCAATATTTCATCCGATCCGTTTGAAATAAATACGTTTTCGGCATTTACACCGTAAAGCTTTGCAATAGCACCCTTAAGCTCCTTTCCCTCGGGGTCGGGATAAAGTCGAAGCTTTTTTACCTCGTCAGAATTCACCGCCTCGACCACCTTTTCTGACGGTGGAAATGGAGACTCGTTAGTATTAAGTTTTATGTACTTCATATCTCTCGGCTGTTCACCGGGGGTGTATGCCTCAAGAGATGAAAATTTCTCGTTCAAAAAACGGCTCATTTTTTATTTCTGCTCCTCAAATCTTATTACCGCGCTTTTAGCGTGTGCGGTAAGTCCTTCTTTTGTTGCAAAGTATTCAACGTCCTTTGCTACCTTTCCAAGCGCGTCTGCCGTGAAATACGTAAACTGCGTTTTCTTTACGAAATCGTCTACCGACAAAGGACTTGAAAATCTTGCCGTACCACTCGTGGGCAGAGTATGATTTGGTCCCGCAAGGTAGTCGCCGAGTGCCTCGGGACAGTTCTTACCAAGAAATACCGAGCCCGCGTGCTTTATCTTATCAAGATAATCAAAGGGGTTGTCGGTGCATATTTCAAGATGCTCGGGAGCTATCTCATTGGCAATATCTATTGCCTTCATAAGATCCTTTGCAACGATTATTTTTCCGTTGTTATCTATCGACACTCTTGCAATATCGGCGCGGAGCAGCATCGGTATCTGCTTTTCTATCTCGTCCGCAACGTCAGAAGCAAGCTTTTCACTATCGGTAACAAGCACAGCGCTCGCCATTTTGTCGTGCTCTGCCTGTGAAAGAAGATCTGCGGCAACAAATGCAGGATTACAAGTTCCGTCCGCAAGGACGAGTATCTCGCTCGGTCCGGCTATCATATCTATTGCCACCTGACCAAACACCTGCTTTTTTGCTTCGGCAACAAATGCGTTTCCGGGTCCTACTATCTTGTCGACCCTCGGAATACTCTCTGTTCCGTATGCAAGAGCCGCTACCGCCTGCGCACCGCCAACCTTGAATACTCTGTCAACTCCCGCGATCTTTGCCGCAGCAAGAATTACAGGATTTATTTTTCCACCGCAAGTAGGGGGAGACACCATAACTATCTCACTACATCCCGCTATCTTTGCAGGGATACAGTTCATAAGCACCGACGACGGATATGCCGCCGTGCCCCCGGGCACGTAAAGGCCCACCTTTTCTATTGGTATTATCTTCTGTCCCATAACCACGCCGTCCTTATCGTTTATAACGAAGCTGTTTCTTACCTGACGGCTGTGGAATGCGTATATATTTTCAGATGCCTTTTTTAGTATCTCAACAAATTCGGGCTCGACAGACGCAAAAGCCTCGTCTATCTCCTCTTTTGTTACCTCTATGGCATCAAGCTCGACTTTATCAAAAAGACGGCTGTAATTTCTTATTGCCTCATCTCCGTTTTTTCTGACCTCGGCAATAATATTTGCCACAGCCGATTCCACGTTGCTCTTTGATTCTCCTCTGGCAAAGATCTCTTCATTTGAAACCTCGCCCCATTTATATATCTTGATCATTGCTCCTCCAATTTACTTTGATATTATCATCGAATTGACCTTATCGCAAAGCTCACATATTTCCTTGTTCTTGAATTTGTAGCTAACCTTGTTTGCCACAAGACGTGCACTGATAGGTACTATCGTCGTTTTGGGTTCAAGATCGTTTTCAAGAAGTGTTTTGCCCGTTTCAACAATATCGACTATTACGTCTGATAAGCCAAGAATAGGCGCTATCTCTATCGAGCCGTTAAGCTTGATTATATCAATATCTCTGCTCTGTGATTTATAAAAGGTTTTTGCTATATTCGGAAATTTGGTTGCTACACGAAGTGTTTTTCCGGGATCGTCGTAAAATTCCTTTTTTGCGGCTACCGCCATTCTGCACTTTCCTATTCCAAGGTCTGCAAGCTCATATATATCGGGCTCATACTCAAGAATTATATCCTTGCCTGCAATTCCAATATCTGCCGCGCCGCGCTCAACGTATATTACAACGTCAGAGGGCTTTACCCAGAAATACCTTACTCCCTTTTCCTCGTTTTCAAATATCAGCTTTCTGTTCTCTTCCTTTATTGACGGACACTCATATCCCGCGGCTTCAAAGATCCCGTAAACCTTCTCGCCAAGTCTTCCCTTGGGAAGAGCTATATTAATCATTTGTTTCAAGAATCTCTACCTCCCCACGGCACACCTTTGCAAGTGTCCTGTATTTTACAGCACTGTCATTCACAGAAGCCGTCTTTACCGTCTTGCCGTTCTTCACCATATCCTCTACAAGCCTGAACACGTCCGATGCGCTGTCCTTCTTATCGTAAAGCAACAGCACGTCAACGTCATATTCCGAAGTCTCGGAGTAAAAATGCTCAAGCCTGTCAAGATATACTGCAAATCCGATAGCACCCGACTTCTTTCCCATTTTTGTAAGCAGACTGTCATAGCGTCCGCCCGACAATATAGAACTCGGAATGCCGTTTATATATCCCTTGAAGATTATACTGTTGTAATAGTTCATATCGTTGACAAGAGAGAGATCGGCATAAACAGAGCTGTCATTCATCGCGTCACTTATACCGCGAAGCTCCTCGTACGCTTCTTTCATTTTAGCGTTGAAGCAGTATTTTTCCATCTCATCAATAGCATCCGAAAGCTTTCCGTAAAATTTTGCGGCAAAGCAAAGTGCCTCTGAAAGCTCGGAATACACACGCATATTATCGGTCATCGACTTCAGTGCCTGCACGTTTTTACTTGCTATATATGACAGAGCCTCTTTTTTCTGTGCCGAAGTGAATTTACACTCCTCAAGCAAGCCGAGAACAAAGCCCATGTGCGAAACGACGAGAACGCTCTCGTCACTGATAGATGACAGGCTCTTTGAAGCAAGCACAAGTACCTCGCATACGGAATAGATATCTATATCTCCGATACACTCGAGTCCCGTCTGCATTATCTCCTTAAATCCGCCCGAGGATGCCGAGGGTCTGTAAACGTTTTCATTATAAAAGAATTTGTGAGTGCTTCTGTCATCGTCACTTATATTTTTTATGATCGAAAGCGTAACGTCAGGCTTAAGAGCCATAAGCTTTCCGTCGGTATCGGTAAAGGTAAGGATATTATCACTTATAAGAAAGCTCCTATTCCCTGCATAAAGATCGTACTCCTCAAATTTACCTACCTTGTAATGACAGTAACCGTATCGAAGATACAGCTCTCTGAGCCCGTATATTGCCTTCTCATCAGGCTTTAATGCAACATTGCAATATTTCATGTCTTTCTCCAAAAATACTACTGTTAATTATTTATTATCTTCCTTTAATTTGTCAAGCACGTAGCGGTATCCGCCTGCACCGTACTGATAAGAGCGGTTTACTCGGCTGATAGTCGCAGTGCTCGCACCCGTCTCGTCAGCTATCTTGCTGTAAACGGTCTGCTCGGAAAGCATTTTTGCCACAAGCATTCTCTGTGCCGCGTCGAGTATTTCCTTTCTCGTCATAAGATCCTCAAGGAAGCGCGTGCAATCCTCCTCGCTTTCGAGTGAAAGTATTGCTTTTACGAGTAATTTGTATCCTTCGTTATGATTAAGATCCATGGTTTTCCCTCTCTTTCGCTTTATCGCTTTAATATGATAACACAGTGAACTGTAAAAGTCAATAGCATTTTTATTATTTTTAAAAAGAAAATACAAACTTCAAAGCCACTCGTGTGAGTGGCTTTAAGCTTTTATAAATTTATTGAATTTATTTCCACGCGTCAGGGCAATTTCTGTTATTCATAAACCATTCGGTGTCCTTTAGTATGGTATCAGACGCACTTCCCTTTACTGTGACTCCCGATGTCGTCGACGTAACGACTATATTTCCGTTCATTGACTGATATCTGTCGTTTTTATAGTCGATACACTGTGTTGTAACGTAGACCTTATCGGTATAGGGCGCAATTCTGTCAACGAAATCCTGCGTTGGGAAGGTATTTGCCGATATGTCAGTATATTCCGTGCTGCCCGCACAACAGCAGACACAGACTATCTCGGGATCAATAACCGACAAAAGCACCTCATGAGAAGAGGTCTTTGAGCCGTGGTGTCCTGCCTTGTAAAGCACCACCTCGGGAAGATCGTTCATCTCCACAAGCTTTTCCTCTCCCTTTTCCTCCATATCTCCCGTAAACAGAAAATGTCTGTCGCCCTGATTTATCATACAGACGACCGAATGATCGTTCTCATTCCCCGCAACATTGTAATAGTAGTAGCTGTCAAGGATCTCAAGCTCTGCACCGTCACCGAGCGAAAAAATATTTTTATCCTTTATCATACATTCGGCAGCAGTATAATGCACAGCACCCGCCGCAATTTCGGCATCGCGCTCTCTTATGTAATTCTTATACATTGCGCCGTCTTCCTTACCCTTTGTTATCTGCGCAAAATCTATAATAGTTTCAAACTCATAAAGATCAAAAAGGCTGTCGGTCTTTTCGTTTGTGGCAAATCCCGCATAATGATCCTCGTGAGCGTGAGTAACGATAGCATATTCTATAACTTCATCGACCATATTGGCATCAAGATAATCTGATATTGTTGGAATACTTCCCACTTTTGAGCCCGCATCTATAAGAATATCAACGTCACCCATTCTGATATATATGCAGTCGCCTGTATACTTGTTTCCAAGCTCAAGGAAATGTATCTCAAGATCTCCGCTTACAAAAACATCGCTGTCGTTCGGAAGATCCTTCTGAAAATATCCGTAAAATCCCGCACATCCGCCCAAAAGAAAACAAACAATTGCAAGAAAAACGGTAAGTCCCTTTGAAAATCTTTTTCTACGTGCCATTCTTTAATTATCTCCTCCAACAACAAAAGTTCTTATGCGACACACATTGCCATACTTCGGGGTGTCGACAGTATATCTTATATAATACCTTCCGCTAACAGAGGTATCCACAGTATAAATTCCGTCACCAAGATCTGTAAGATTGGTTTCCACCTTTACCTTTTCAGATATATCCTGACCGAATTCCACAACCATAGCGCCCTTATCATTATATAAAAAATCCTCTCCAAGCGGAACGGCGATCTCTTTCTTTCCAATAACGTAAAAGCAATCGTCACGGCAGATAAATCCGTATGCACCAATACCCGCACCGAAACCAACCGTCAAAGCAAGGATACATACAAGGAAAGTCCATGCATTCATTCTTCTTGCTTCTCTTTTTAATTGTTTACGGGCTTTTCTTGAAATTCTCTCCTCGTACGCACCCGATCTTTGTGCCATATATCAATCCTCCGCACCCAAAATATCAACAATATTTTATCATATTTTACACGTTTTTGCAATAGCAAAGCAGGCACTTGAATATTATTTTTCACCCCCTTTTTTTCGCATTTTTACAAAAGTCCCAAAAATATTTTTTATAGATGCCCTTTTTGACTTTTTGCGACACAATTTATTGGTAAATATAAACAAAATCATTGTTGTCAAATAATTTTTTATACTATACTATTTACAAATAAACTAAAAAATGGTATAATACAAATGAAGTTAATTATAACTTTATGTTAATCACAAGGAGGATCAAAAATGAAAGTTACAATTATCGGCAGACAGATGAATGTTTGGGACGAAATGAAGGACACCATCGAAACGAAGCTTGAAAAGCTTGACAAGTATTTTGGTGAAGAGACCGAAGCAACTGTGACCCTCAGCTGTAAGAGAAATCTTAAAAATCTTGAAATCACGATTAACGCATACGGAACGATATTCAGAAGCGAAAGCGAGGACGATACCTTCCGAAATGCTCTTGATAGATCAATTTATTCTATTGAACGCCAGATACGCAAAAACAAGACAAGACTTGAGAAGAAGATAAGATCGGGTGCGTTTGATAACGGAATATTTGACACGGGAGAGGATTTTGAGGAGGATAAGGAATTTAATATCCGTACCAAAGCCTTTTATTTCAAGCCGATGTCGGTAGAAGAGGCTATTATGCAGATGAACCTTATAGACCATGAATTCTTTGTATTCAGAGATGCAGAGACAGAAGAGGTCTGCGTCGTTTACAGAAGGAAAGACGGCGACTACGGACTTATCGTTCCCTCGGAAGAATAATACCAATTTTGCACGATAACAAATAATTTTTTGGGCAGATGCACAAATTTGTGCATCTGCCCCTTTTTTTGAATTCTGCCCTTGACTAACATATCTTAATATGTTATAATACACATATATGCGGTTAAGATCGATATGACCGTCGAAGATACGGCTCCGCATCCTGCCGCTGGCAGGTTTTTTGTTGTAAATTTAATGAAAGGACGTTAAAAATGAAACTTTCACTTGACAAGGCGACCGTTTTTGGAAAAGGCTCGCTCGAAAATGAGAAAATGGATATAAAAATTAACGGCACCTCTCTTTCTTCTCATAGCGGTAGTGTTTTTAAATATGATAATCCCTGTGTTATTTTGCCCGGATTTTGCGATGTGCATGTGCATTTTCGTGAGCCGGGCTTTTCTTATAAAGAGGATATAGCAAGCGGCTGCCGCTCTGCTGTTCGCGGAGGATATTCGGCTGTCTGCACTATGCCCAACCTCTCCCCTGCGCCCGACTGCAGAGAAAATCTTGAAATACAGAGAGAAGCTATAAGAAATAAGGCGAGCATCTACGTCTATCCCTACGGAACAATTACAAAGGGTCAGATGGGCGAGGAGCTTTCCGATATGGCAGCGATAGCAAAGGACGTCGTTGCATTTTCGGACGACGGCAGAGGAGTTCAGTCAGATGCTCTTATGCTTGAAGCGATGAAGTGTGCCAAGGCGCTTGAGAAAATTATAGTAGCCCACTGCGAGGATAACTCGCTTCTCGAGGGTGGATATATACACAAGGGTGAGTATGCAAAGCTTCACGATCACAGAGGAATATGCTCGGAGAGCGAATGGCGTCCTATCGCACGCGACCTTGAGCTTGTTGCAAAAAGCGGCTGTGCATACCACGTTTGCCACATATCAACAAAGGAAAGCGTTGCGCTTATCCGCGAAGCAAAGGCAAGCGGACTTAACGTGAGCTGTGAGACGGGGCCCCATTATCTTCTTATGAACGATATGATGATTAAGGAAGAGGGCCGATTCAAGATGAATCCCCCCATACGCTCGGAGGAGGACAGACTTGCGCTTGTTGAGGGTATCTGCGACGGAACGATAGATATGATAGCGACTGACCACGCGCCCCACTCGGCAGAGGAGAAATCCCGCGGTCTTGAAAAGAGCCTTATGGGTGTGGTAGGTCTTGAAACCGCCTTCCCCGTCCTTTACACAGGTCTTGTAAAGACAGGAATAATAACCCTTGACAAGCTTGTCGCTCTTATGTCTGACAATCCAAGAGCGCGCTTTGGACTGAGCCGTGATTCGGGATATTCGGTATGGGATCTTAACGAGGAATATACCGTTGACCCGTCAGAATTTGCCTCTATGGGCAGAAGCACTCCCTTTGAGGGAATGAAGGTCTACGGCAAAAATATTGCGACTGTATTTAAGAATAAACTTTTGTACTTCGGAGGTAGATTCGAGTGAAGCAAGTAATATTCAAAATAAAAGAAAATTGCGAAATAGCAAAAAACACCTATAAAATGGTACTTTCGGGAGACACCTCGGGAATTGAAAGCTGCGGTCAGTTTGTAAATATTCAACTGCCCGGACTGTATCTGCGCAGACCGATTTCTGTTTGCGATTATAAAGAGGGCTCTCTTACACTTATATATAAGGCAGTCGGAGAAGGAACAGAGCTTATGCGCGAGCTTGACAGCGAGACGGAGCTTGATATTCTTGTAGGACTAGGAAACGGATACGACACCGCAAAAAGCGGAGACCGCCCTCTTCTTATTGGCGGCGGTGTTGGTGTCCCCCCTCTCTATGCACTCTGCAAAAAGCTTATTGCAGAGGGTAAAAAGCCAACGGTAATTCTCGGATTCAATACCTCTGACGAGGTCTTTTGTGTCGATGATTTTAAGGCTCTCGGCGCACGTGTTCTCGTGGCTACCGCCGACGGAAGCCTTGGCACAAAGGGATTTGTTACAGACGCTATGAAAGAGGTAGACACTTATACATATTTTTACACCTGCGGACCTACTCCTATGCTTAAAGCTGTGTTTGCGGCAACAGCCACAAGCGGTCAGTTCAGCTTTGAGGAGCGCATGGGCTGCGGCTTTGGAGCTTGTATGGGATGTAGCTGTAAAACTAACTTCGGAAATAAACGAGTTTGCAAGGACGGACCCGTTTTTGAAAAGGAGGAGATCCTGTGGTAAATACAAAGGTAAACCTGCTCGGTATTGAGCTTGATAATCCCGTTATTCCTGCAAGCGGAACTTTTGGGTACGGATATGAATATGCTGAGCTCTACGATATAAACTGTCTTGGAAGCTTTTCCTTTAAGGGTACGACCCTTGAACCCCGCTTTGGAAACCCTACTCCGCGTATCGCAGAGTGTGAAGCCGGCATGATAAACTCTGTGGGACTTCAGAACCCCGGTGTTGAAGCGGTCATCGCCCACGAGCTTCCCGAGCTAAAAAAATGCTTTGATAAGCCCGTTATGGCAAACATCTGCGGATTTTCTCTTGAGGAATATGCCGAGGTCTGCCAAAGACTTGACGGACAGGATCAGATCGGCTGGTTTGAAGTAAACGTTTCCTGCCCCAACGTACACGGTGGCGGAATATCATTCGGAACTTCTCCCGAGGCTGCGGCAAGCGTTGTACGCGCTGTAAAAAAAGTTACGACGAAACCTGTTATTATAAAGCTTTCCCCTAACGTCACCGACATCGTAGCGATCGCCAAGGCTTGCGAGGAGGCAGGGGCTGACGGAATAAGCCTTATCAATACACTTCTCGGAATGAGAATCAACCTTAAAACCAAAAAGCCCATTATAGCAAATAAAATGGGTGGATTTTCAGGACCTGCGGTAAAGCCCGTGGCTTTGCGCATGGTATATCAGGTCTATGAAGCGGTAAAGCTTCCGATAGTCGGAATGGGAGGACTCTCTTCTGCCGAGGACGTTATCGAGATGATGCTTGCAGGTGCTACCGCAGTTGAAATAGGAACGGCAAATCTGCCTAACCCCTATGCCTGCAAAGAAATAGTTGAGGCATTGCCTGCGGCTATGGAAAAATACGGAATTAAAAATTTAAGTGATATAATCGGAGGTGCCCACTAATGGGAAAAGATGTAATTATTGCTTGTGACTTTTCGTCAAAGGCAGACGTAATGAGCTTTCTTGACAAATTTACAGACACAAAACCCTTTGTTAAGATCGGCATGGAGCTTTTCTATGCTGAAGGTCCCGCAATCGTAAAAGAGAACAAAGAGAGGGGACACAAAATATTCCTCGACCACAAGCTCCGCGACATTCCGAACACTGTTAAAAAGGCAATGGCTGTTCTTTCTTCGCTTGACGTTGATATGACAAACCTTCAC
>JAZSIV010000086.1:0-3200 GCA_045533995.1 Eubacteriales bacterium | reverse complement strand
GCCCTTATTCTTGCTCTTGTTATGATGCTTTTTGTCGTAGCTTGCGCAAACACAAACGATGACAAAAAAGACGACACAAGCGACGTTCAGACAACAGAAGGCGCTCCTGTAGAGCCCGCAAAAGCACCTGCAGACTTCTTTAATGAATGTATAGATAAGTTCTATGAGGCTATTGCTCCTTCCTTTGGTATGGAGGTAGCTGATATCAAGGCGGCAAATTATTTCTGCGGTGGATATTACGGTGAAGATGAAACAACTATCACATCCGGCAAGGCCGGTGCTACTCCTCTTGATGACGAGCTTGCACTTCCTTATTTCAAATCGCTTTCCCTTATTTCCGATGAAACACTTGCAAAGATAGACGAGGCAGCTGTTTTCCAGCACAGCATGTGGATAAATCAGATGTCTGTTTCTATAATGCACGTTGCTGACAGCGCAAATGTTGACGGAGTTGCTGACGCAATGAAGGCTACACTTATCGGCAATCCCACATGGGAGTGTGGTTCCCCCGATCGTTTCTTTGTTGCTAAGGTTGGCGATTATGTAATCTCTGCTTACGGTGGCACTGATGCTATTAACGGCGTAAAGACAGCTGTTACAGAGACATTTGCTGATGCAGTTGTAGTTTTTGACCAGGCTCTTGGAGAATAAAAAAATAAAAAAGCGGCGCTTTTTTATGCGCCGCTTTTTTAAGGAAGATTATTTTGGAGGAAAAATAATTGCTTTTTTCTAGTATAAGCTTTTTATATTACTTTCTTGCAACTGTTCTTGCCCTGTATTTTATTTTACCATTCAAGATAAAGATATTTAAGAAAAAGAGCGGGGAATATTTGTACTTTGAAGCTAAGAACTTTGTACTTTTCATATCGAGCCTGTTCTTCTATTTTTACGGCGAACCCATTTATGTCCTTTTGATGTTAGCCACGATAGTGGTGAACTATATTGCGGGAATTTTTGTGGATAAATTCCGCGGAACAGTATTATCAAAGGTCTTCTTATGGATAAGCGTGGTAGCAAGCCTTGGTTCTCTTGGATTCTTCAAGTACTCCGATTTCTTTATATCTAACATCAATGCTATAGCGGGTTCGAGCATATCGCTCTTAAATCTTGCTTTGCCGATAGGTATAAGCTTTTATACCTTCCAGATACTCAGCTATACGATAGACGTATACAGGGGCAGGGCAAAGGTACAAAAGAACTTTATAAGACTTGCAACCTACGTTACTTTGTTCCCACAGCTCATAGCAGGACCTATCGTAAGATATACTACGGTTGAAGAAGAGCTTTCATCGAGAGAACACACTTTTGAGAATTTCTCGTACGGTGTAAACCGATTTATCATTGGTCTTTCAAAGAAGGTTTTGATAGCTGACGCACTCGGAAAGCTTGCGACCACTATGTACACTTCAAAAGAAGCATCTGTTGTCGGATACTGGGTGTATGCTATCGCGATCTCGCTTCAGCTTTATTTTGACTTTTCGGGTTATTCCGACATGGCAATAGGTCTTGGACGTATATTTGGCTTTAAGTTCCTTGAGAACTTCAATTACCCTTTTATTTCAAAGAGTGTTGCCGAATTCTGGAGAAGATGGCACATGTCGCTTGGAACTTGGTTTCGCGATTACGTATATATTCCGCTTGGAGGAAATCGTGTTGCAAAGTGGCGCTGGTTCTTTAATACTCTTGCCGTATGGTTCTTGACCGGATTTTGGCACGGACCCGACTGGACCTTTATTATCTGGGGACTTTATTTCGCACTCTTCCTGCTTCTTGAAAAATTCTTCTTATCAAAGTTCTTCGAGAAAATACCAAGAGTATTCTCGCATATCTACGTTTGCTTGGCAATTGCTATAAGCTTTGTTATCTTCAGCGCAAACGGAATGTCTGCGGCTATCTCGGATATAGGAAATATGTTTGGTGCAGGCGGACTTCCTTTCTGGAGTGCAGAAACCGGGTATTATCTCTCAAGCTACGCTATCCTTATTGCTTGCGCTATATTTGGCGCAACACCAGTGCTTAAAACAACCGTTCTTAAGCTCAAAGAGAATAAGACTGCGAATATGATAATGAATATAGCAGAGCCTGTATTGCACGTGGTTCTTTTGCTTATTGTAACCGCTTATTTTGTAGACGGATCGTTCAGCCCCTTCCTCTACTTCAGATTCTGATATTACGAAAGGAGACTTGAATAATGAATAATAAATTAAAAAGCATTGTAGTTACGGTCACCTTCGTGGTATTTATTGCTGTTTTTGTGGTTCAGTGCTGTATTGCATACCTCAATCCTGTTGTTACGTCGCTTAGCGAAAGACGTCCGCTTGCCCAATTTCCCGAGGATCTGAGCTGGTCGAGCGTAATTGATAAAAGCTTTATTGATGGCTTTGAGGATTATACTGTTGACCAATTTCCGCTTCGAGAATTCTTCCGTGCACTGAAAGCGAAATTTCAGCTTAACGTGCTCGGTCTTAAAGAGAACAACGGCTATGCTGTTGAGGACGGATATATTGCCAAGATAGAGGCTGAATTCTCCGAGGAGAATATAGATTATTCTATAAGCCGTTTGCAGTTTATCTACAACAGATTTTTAGCGGATAAGAATTGTAACGTATACCTTTCATTGATCCCTGAAAAGGGATACTTCTTCGGACGGGATCACGGCTATCCGATGCCCGATTACGTTATGATGGCACAAAAGCTTGCAAATGGAATCCCGAATGCGAAATATATAGATATAATTTCAAGCCTTGAGCTTGATGATTATTATCGTACAGATACGCATTGGCGTCAGGAAAAGCTTGATGAAGTTGTAAATAAGCTTGCATCTGAGATGGGATTTGCCGATAGACTTTCGGGAAATTATACAGAAAACACGCTTGATGATTTTAAGGGTGTTTATTATGCGCAGAGCGCACTTTATCCCGATCCCGAAAAATTAGTTTATCTTACAAACGATATTCTCAATAATTGTACCGTTTATAATTATGAAACGGGCAAGACGAGCGGAATATACGATTTTGCGCGTTATGAGGGAAATGATCAGTATGATATTTTTCTGTCGGGCTCTCTTCCGCTGATCCGTATAGATAATCCGAACGCAACGACAGATAAGGAGCTTGTTTTGTTCCGCGATTCGTTTGGATCAAGTATAGCACCCTTGCTTACAGAAGTCGATTCGTAGCCATGTCGTTCTGTGAGCCAAG
>JAZSIV010000064.1:0-5304 GCA_045533995.1 Eubacteriales bacterium | reverse complement strand
TTTGTAGTACACACCTATTCAGGCTATGAAAACAAAGTAAAGGCAAGCCTTGAGAAGATCATCGAAAACAGAAATCTGGGTCACCTTATTTTTGACATAAGAATTCCGGTCGAGACGATCGTCGAAAAAAACGGCGACGTTGAAAAAGAGACCGAGCTTAAGGTCTTCCCCTGCTACGTGCTTATCAAGATGGTAATGAATGAGGAAAGCTGGCACGCAGTCCGCAACATCACAGGTGTTACAGGATTTGTAGGCCCGGGATCCCGTCCTACTCCCTTGACAGAAGCAGAAGTCGAGGCACTTAACATTGAACAGAACAAAAAGGTTGAGCTTTCCTTCCACGAGGGTGACAACGTCACCGTTATCGGCGGACTGTTCGAGGGCTACACAGGAACTGTTCAAGCAATTTCGGGCGATCTTAAAAAGGTCACCGTCCTTATTAAAAAGGGACGCCGCGATATGCCCGTTGAGCTTGACGCAAACACGATCAAGCTCGCATAAAATATTTCGGAAACACGTGGCCATACGGTCACACGCGTGGGAGGGAGAAAAATTCATCTTAATTCTCCCGCTTAAATTACCACATTGGAGGTTTATTTAATTATGGCAAAGAAAGTATTAGGTTACATCAAGCTGCAGTTGCCCGCCGGCAAGGCTACACCGCAGCCTCCCGTAGGACCTGCTCTCGGTCAGTACGGTGTTGCTATTCCTGTATTTACAAAGGAATTCAACGAGAGAACAAAGAACGACATCGGACTTATCATTCCTGTTGTTATCACAGTTTACGCTGACCGTTCATTCACATTTATTACAAAGACTCCCCCTGCAGCAGTTCTTATAAAGAAGGCAGCAGGCATTGAGTCCGGATCCGGTAAGCCCAACAAGACAAAGGTTGCAAAGCTCACAAAGGATCAGGTTCGCAAGATCGCTGAGACAAAGATGCCCGACCTCAACGCTTCCAGCGTAGAGACAGCTATGAGCATGATCGCAGGAACCGCGCGCAGCATGGGCGTTACTGTTGAAGAGTAATAAAGGAGGGCATGAAAAATGGGAAAGAAATATATTGACAGCGCAAAGCTTATAGACAAGACAAAAGCATATGATCCTTCCGAGGCTCTCTCACTCGTTTGCCAGACATCTAAGGCAAAGTTTGATGAAACAATAGAGATCCACATCCGCCTTGGCGTTGACTCCCGTCACGCTGACCAGCAGGTAAGAGGCGCAGTTGTTCTCCCCAACGGAACAGGTAAGAACGTTAAGGTTCTCGTTTTCGCAAAGGGCGACAACATTGAAAAGGCACAGGCTGCAGGAGCTGACTACGTTGGCGGTCCTGAGCTCGCTGAAAAGATCCAGAAGGAGAACTGGTTCGACTTTGACGTAGTTATCGCTAGCCCCGATATGATGGGGGTTATCGGTAGACTCGGTAAGGTCCTCGGTCCTAAGGGACTTATGCCTTCTCCCAAGGCCGGTACAGTTACCCCCGTCGGTGCTCGGGCAGTAACAGAGGCAAAGGCAGGTAAGATCGAGTACCGTCTTGACAAGACAAACATCATCCACTGCCCCATCGGCAAGGCATCCTTTGGTGTTGAGAAGCTCACAGAGAACTTCGACACTCTCGTTGGAGCTGTTATCAAGGCTAAGCCTGCTGCTGCAAAGAGTCAGTACATTAAGAGCTGCGTAATTGCAAGCACAATGGGCCCCGGTATCAAGATCAACCAGGCTAAGCTTGGCTAATTAGGATATACAAGCCTATATAAAACGGCGTGACCGAAATCGGTCGCGCCGTTTTTTGTTTTTATGTAACAAAGATCTTCTATATATATTATGATGATGAATATTATCCTTTCGAAAAATCCCCGAAATGTTTGTCCAAAACATAATTTTTTCGCTTTTTGCGCAATATAATTTATAGAAAAATTACTGTTTTTTGGGAGCTTGCGGGGATTTTTATGAAAAAAATTATGTTGGTTTTCGGCACGCGGCCCGAGGCTATCAAAATGTGTCCTTTGGTCAACGAGCTAAAAAAAAGAGGATCGTTCGAGGTGATCGTCTGCGTAAGCGGTCAGCACAGACAGATGCTTGACGGTGTTCTTGATGCTTTCGGAGTCAAACCCGACTACGACCTTTCGATAATGAAGCCGTCACAGACCTTGTTTGACATCACGGCTGACATTCTTTGCGGACTGAGGACTATACTTGAACTTGAAAAGCCCGATATTGTGCTTGTTCACGGTGACACCTCAACCGCTTTTTCGGCATCTCTTGCATGCTTTTATCAAAAGATTTCCGTCGGACACGTTGAGGCGGGGCTTCGCACTCACGACCTTTCAAGTCCCTTCCCCGAGGAGTTCAACCGACAGGCAATATCGATTGTCGCAGACTACCATTTTGCTCCTACCGAGCTTGCCCGTCAAAATCTTTTGCGTGAGGGCAAAAATAACAGCAAAATTTTTGTAACGGGCAACACCGCGATAGACGCGCTTCGCACCACAGTGCGCTCGGATCATAGCCACCCCCTTCTCTCACGGGCTGATGGAAAGCGTCTGATCCTTATAACCGCCCACCGCCGAGAGAGCCTTGGCGCGCCTATGCACGCGATGTTCAGAGCTCTGCGCCGCGTTCTTGACGAGACCGACGACGTGTGGGCGATATATCCGATACACCTCAACCCGGAGGTGAGAAGGATAGCGAATGCCGAGCTTTGCGGCTGTGACAAGCTGTGTATTTGCGAGCCGCTTGACGTTTTTGATTTTCACAATCTTCTTGCTCGATGCTACCTTGTACTGACCGATAGCGGCGGAATTCAAGAGGAAGCACCCGCGCTTCATAAACCCGTTCTCGTTATGCGCGACACGACCGAGCGGCGCGAGGGGATAGATGCAGGTACGCTTCGCTTGGTGGGAACAGGTGAGGAATCTATCTACAAAAATTTCAGGCTTTTGCTTGACGACAAGGACGAATACGCTGCATTTCTAAAAGCCAAAAATCCCTACGGCGACGGAACTGCCTGCAAAAAAATTGCAGATATTCTTGAAGGTTCGCTTTTCTGATCAGAGGCGACAAATATATGGAAAGATTTGTTGACTTGCACTGCGCGGTGTGTTATAATTTATACGGTAGACCTGCCATCTGCCGTATATTTTTTTGGCAATAGAAAGATACAAAATGAAGATTCTTATAATCGGTGACGTTGTGGGAAGCTGCGGTGTCGCACACCTTCGCGAAAAGCTTTGGAAGGTGCGCTCATCTCTTGGCGCGTCGCTTGTAGTCGTAAACGGCGAAAACGCTTCCGAAATACACGGAATAAGCGCCCCCGCCGCAAGGGAGATACTTGACAGCGGTGCTGATATTATCACGCTTGGCAACCACACCTATGGCAAACGTGACATCTGCGCCTTTTTGTCCGACGAGCAGAATATTATCCGTCCGGCAAACTATCCGCCCACCTGCCCCGGCGGCGGCTACGTTATTCTCAATATCGACGGATATCGGGTGCTCTGTATGAACGTTCTCGGAACAGCATTTATGGAACCGCTTGCCTGTCCGTTTGACACGGTAGACAAGATACTCGCGCGTGAGGAGGGAGAATACGACATTTCTATTCTCGACGTTCATGCTGAGGCAACCTCTGAAAAGCTTGCAATCGGACGTTATTTTGACGGGCGCATAAATATTATTTTCGGAACACATACTCACGTTCCGACAGCCGACGAGCAGATACTGCCCGCGGGAAGTGCCTATATCACCGACGTTGGTATGACGGGGCCCGTAAACGGAATTCTCGGTACGAGCGCATCTTCCGTAATTGAGAAATTCAGAACCAAGATGCCTGTACGATTCACAGTCGCCGACGGCGAGGCAAAGGCTAACTGTCTGCTTGTCGACATCGACCCGTCAAGCAAGAAAATTGAAAGCGTCAAAAGGGTAAATTTCTGATATTTGGGGAAAATAATGGATAGAGAAAAAATTAAAACTATTTCGACGGCGGCTCTTGCCTATCTCGGCGACAGCGTTATTGAGGTCTGTGTACGCGAGCACCTTGTGAGTCTTGGTTTTTCGTCGTCCTCGCATCTTAACGAGGCTGCTCTATCATTCGTTCGCGCCTCGGCACAGGCGGCGGCAATGAAAAATATCCTTGATATTCTTTCCGACGAGGAAGCCGCGATCTATCGCAGAGGAAGGAACATCGGACACACGAACACTCCAAAATCGGCGAGTGTTTCGGAATATCGCTCCGCCACGGGAATGGAAGCTCTATTCGGTTGGCTTCATCTTCTTGGAGAGCAGGCTCGCATCGACGAGCTTTTTGCACTTGCATATAAAATTGATAATCAATAAGGAAGGTAAAATAAAATGGCAAATCCAAAGATCAATATTAAAGTTAAAAATTTTGGCACGATGACTGCCGAGCTTTATCCCGAAAAGGCTCCCAAAACGGTTGAGAATTTTTTGAAGCTTGCAAAGGAAAACTTCTTTGACGGCCTTATTTTCCACCGCGTTATAAAGGGATTTATGATCCAGGGCGGCGGTTATGACGAGAGCATGGCTGACAAGGATGCTCCCTCTATCAAGGGTGAATTCCGAGCAAACGGATTTATGGAAAACGATCTTAAGCACACACGCGGCGTGCTTTCAATGGCGCGTACATCCGACCCGAACTCTGCTTCCTCGCAGTTCTTCGTAATGCACATGGATGCGCCTCATCTTGACGCGCAGTATGCGGGCTTCGGCAAGCTTACCGACGGCTTTGACGTGCTTGACGCTATTGCATCGGTTAAGACGGGCAACTACGGTTGGTATATGCAGGACGTTCCGAGAGAGCCCGTTGTCATCGAAACAATTGAGATAGTAGAAGAGTAATAATTTTGCAGATTTCTTTGTTGCAAAACAAGAAATTTGCTAAAGAAAGATTGTGTTTGATGTTCTTCATTTCTTTGATTCACGTCAAAGAAACGAAGCAAAGAAAACGTGCAAGACGTTCCCTCTTGACTCCCTGCTTCCCGACACATTTCGAGAGATGTGTCGGGGACAAATATTCGCTGAAACGAAACGCCCGAGGAGCATATACCGCACTTCTCGGGCTGTTCTCATTGTTTTGTCACTCCACAAAAATGCAGATAAAATGGGTAAAATCAAATTTTCCCACACAAGCTCACCCCAGTATTTTTTTATAAAACTTCTTCACGCTTTCGGGGAAATTTAATATTTCAACATTTTTGATTATCCCATTGGGGAAAACCAAAATAGAAAGACAGCCCTTGGGTCGTCGTATTTGACTCAAGGGCGTTTCAATTAAGTTAAACT
>JAZSIV010000018.1:0-2078 GCA_045533995.1 Eubacteriales bacterium | reverse complement strand
ACGATAGAACGCATACCGGGGATCTGTGATATATATTCAAGAGATATGGGGTCGCTTTTTCCGTACCAACGGAAGGACATTTTCATGTTCATAGTTTAATCCTCCATACATTTATTAATATAAGTATAACATAATTTAGTGTAAAAAAACATATTTTTTATTTTTTTATAAAAAAATTAGTATAAATTCAACTTTATAAGTTTTTGTTGATCTCCTCCGAAATCCTTACCGTTTCCATTGCGTCCTTTGCATAATGATCGGCACCGATAGCATCTGCATATTCTTTCGTAAGCACAGCACCGCCAACGATTACCTGACACCAAGGAGCTTCTTTTTTCACAAGCTTTATCGTTTCAGCCATAGCGGGAACGGTGGTGGTCATTAAAGCACTGAGCCCCAAAATAGGAGCTTTTTGACGTACAACGGCTTCAACTATGGTTTCGGGAGCAACGTCGCGTCCAAGGTCTGTCACAGAAAAGCCGTAATTTTCAAGCAAAAGCTTTACGATGTTTTTTCCTATGTCGTGAATATCTCCCTTGACGGTTGCAATAACAAAAGCACACTTGTCCTCGGTGCGGCTTTCGGGCATACTTGATTTTATTTTTTCAAATGCTGCCTTTGCCGCCTCGGCACTTATCAAAAGGCTTGGAAGATATACGGTTTTGTTTTCAAATCCTTTTCCTACTGTGTTGAGTGCAGGGATTATTTCGTCCTGAACGATCGCGAGAGGTTCGGTGCTTTTGAGAAGCTCTTCGCACAGAAGTGCTGCTCTTTCCTTTAATCCCTTTATAATTGCGTGCTGTAATTCGGAATGCGCTTCGATCTTTGTTTTATTGCTTACCGTTTGTGTTTGCGCAAGTTGCTTTTGGGGCAGCGACTGTGCAAACGAGATGAATTTTTCACAGTTGTCGTCAAGTCCTGCAAGGGCACAGTAAGCAAAATATTTGCTCATCATCTCGTCGGAATAGGGGTTCATTATCGCCGCCGACAAGCCTCTTTCAAGCGCCATAGTAAAGAAGGTGCCGTTTATTATATCTCTTGACGGAAGACCGAATGAGACATTTGAAACTCCGAGGGAGGTGTGACAGCCAAGCTCGTGACGTATCATATCGACCGCCCTGAGAGTTTCCTTTGCCGCATTTTTGTCGGCACTTACTGTAAGTGCCAAGGGGTCGAATATTATATTTTTCTTGTCTATTCCGTAACGCGAAGCCTCGGCAAGTATATTTTCTGCAATTTTTACTCTTTCCTCGGCACTCTCCGGTATTCCGTTTTCATCAAGTGTGAGGGCAACGATAAGTCCGCCGTATTTTTTGGCCAACGGAAATACCGCATCCATGCTTTCCTTTTTGCCGTTTACCGAGTTTATCATTGCCTTGCCGTTATATCTGCGGAGCGCTCTTTCCATCGCTACGGGGTCAGATGTGTCTATCTGAAGCGGCAGATCAAGTATCGCCTGAAGCTCGCATACCGCCTCGGTGAGCATCGCAGGCTCGTCTATTTCGGGAAGTCCGACGTTTACGTCGAGAATGCTGACACCCTTTTCTTCTTGCGCTATGCCCTCTTTGAGAATGTAATCCATATCGTGAGCTTTAAGGGCTTCCTTGAAGCGTTTTTTGCCGGTGGGGTTTATTCGCTCGCCAATGAGAATGGGAAGAGTGTCAAAGGTAACTGCGTGGGTATAAGACGAAACGCAGGTTATATCCTTTTTTTTGATTGGCAAGGGAAGTACGTCTCGTGATCCTTTTACTACTGCTGAAATGTAGTCGGGGGTCGTTCCGCAACAGCCACCTGCCGCGCGGACTCCCTCAGAGAGAAGTGAACAAACTTCCTTTGCAAATTCGTCGGGTGTGACGTCATATACCGTTTTCCCATTTACCGATTTGGGCATACCTGCATTCGGTTTAAGTATTATCGGCAAAGAAGAATATTTAAGATACTCCCTTGTAACACTCGCAAGAGCTTTCGGGCCGAGTGAGCAGTTTACTCCTATGGCATCTGCCCCCATACCCTCAAGCAGAGCTACCATTGCGGCAGGGTCGGCACCTGTCATCAGCTTGCCATCCTCACCGTATGCA
>JAZSIV010000093.1:0-3079 GCA_045533995.1 Eubacteriales bacterium | reverse complement strand
GAAAAATGCTTTGCCACGAGCAATGCAAAGTTCGTGTTCTCGGTCTGCTTTGAAGGATCCTCATAGCTATGACCGTTTACAGTGATAATGCCGTTGGTGTTTTCATTTACAACGATACCCTTGGGGTTCATGCAGAATGTACGCACCTTGTCGCCGTACTCTTTGGAGCGGTAAACGTTCTTCCTTTCATACAGCTCGTCAGTCAGATGCGCAAATACGTCCGCAGGAAGCTCAACGCGCACTCCGATATCCACACGGTTTGACTTCGTGGGGATATTGAGTTCATTGCACACCTTTTCCATCCACTTACTTCCGCTACGGCCTACCGAAATAATACACTTCTCGCAAGAATAAGTCTCGTCCTTTGTCTTGATGCTGTATCCGCCATCAATTACTGATATACCCTCTACAGGTGTATCAAAGAAGAAGTCCACCTTGTCCTTCAAGTAATCGTAAAGATTTTCAAGAACGAGATAGTTTATATCTGTACCAAGATGGCGAACAGACGCATTAAGCAAATGAAGATCGTGCTTGATACACTCCTTCTTGAATTTCGATCCCGCGGTCGAATAGAGCTTCGTTCCCTCTCCACCGTAACGCATATTTATATCGTCTACGTAGCGCATAAGATCAAGCGCCTGATGTTTGCCGATATACTCGTACAGCGTACCGCCGAAATCGTTTGTAATATTATATTTACCGTCCGAAAATGCTCCCGCACCGCCAAATCCGCTCATTATAGAACAGGTCTTGCAGCCTATACAGGTTTTGACTTTATTGCCATCAATGGGGCAACGGCGATCCTTTAAGCTATGCCCTGCCTCAAATACGGCAATTTTTAAGTTTTTGGTGCTCTGCACCAGTTCATATGCGGAAAAGATTCCGCCGGGTCCCGCGCCAATAATGATCACATCAAAGTTCATATCCTTCACCTCAAATAAGAATTATATTAGTTCTTTTTTAAGCGTCCCATTGCTCTTCCGTTGTATTCCATAAGGAAGTATTCTGCTGTCTTGGACATCGAAATGCCGACCTCATCGCCCTTAAAGGCAAATATCATAAAGAGATTTCCAAAATATCTGTCAATTATCTGAACACGGATAGAAAGCACCTTCTCGTCAAGCCAACCCGCAGACGATGCACAGTCGTACTTAAATCCATTGGTGGTCTTTACTCTGCCGTATTCATCAGAGTAACCAAGTTGAGGGAATTTGCAGAATGTATTCTCGCCAAATGAGAAAGGAAGCTCCTTTTCTCCCTGCTCATTCTCATATTTGAGCACTCCCTTGTTGCCGTCACCAAATTCAAAGGAAAACTGCTTCCAGCCAAAAGGATTCTCAGCCGAAACCTCATAAACCTTTCCGTTAAGCTCCTTTGCATATTCCGACTCACAGTCACCGGGGCAGATCGCAAGCTTAAGATCTGATACTCTTCTCTCAAGGCTCTCAAATGCCTTCTTGTCCTCGGGAAGCGGAGAATCGGAAATTTCAAGCGTTATAAACTCCTCAAGCGCTGCAAACAATAGTGCTCCCGCTGCCTTGTATCCTTGGTTGTCACTCGTAACTACGATAGTAAGATCCTTTTCGGGAATACCAACCGAGAACTGACAACCCATTCCATAAAATCCAAAGCCACCCATAGGTGTCTGCCAAATCTGATATCCGTAACCGCGCTCCTCATAGTTTGTAAATGCCGTTTCGTGCGAATATGAAACCTTGGAGCAAGCCTCCCTAAGATAGTCCCCGTCAATAAGTCTCTTGCCCTCATGCACTCCGCCTTTCACAAGCAGGCGAGCAAAGGAAGCCATATCTCTCGGTGTGCATATGAGCGCAGAGTCACCCCAAGAGTCACCGTTAGGTGTTTTGAGGATAGTTGCCGTCTTGAATGTGCCAAGATGTGAAAAAATCTTTTCGTTAAGGTAATCAAAAAGCGACTTTCCAGCAAGTCTTTCAACGAGCGAGCAAAGCACCTGTGAGCCGGGGCTATCATAAGCCCAAAGAGTTCCCGAAGGACCTATATCGATACCTGTGTTGAGATAATCGTGAGTTCTGTCGGGGTCGTCCGACTTAAACCAGCTTATCGAGGGCTTTACCGCGGTACGCATAGTGAGCATATCTCTTACAGTCTGCTCGGCAAGATGTGCATAAGGTGTATTATCAAGCTTATCGGGGAAAAATTTTACGATAGGATCGTCAAGAGAGAGCTTTCCCTCTTCAAGCAAAAGACCGATCGCAATACCAACGTAGCTCTTTGTCTGCGAGTACATTCTGTGACAAAAATCACGGTCAAAGGGCTTCCAATAATATTCACCGAAGAGCTTGTCACCCTTCATCAATAAAAGGCTGTGAAAAACGTATCCGTTTCTCTCAAGGAAGGATATCATTCTTTCTATATTTCTACTGCTTATACCCGCCTGTTCGGGAGTGATCTTTTCAAACATTTTGTTGTGCCTTTCCATGTAAGAATTAGTGTTCAATTTTGTTTATTCCCAACAATAAGATTTTACCATTATAAAAATTAAAAGTCAAGGATATTTGATAGTTTATTTAAGTTTGATTATTGGATTGATAAAACAATGAACACAGCATGGTTGTTGAAAACATTTGAAATTAAATAATATGCTATGCAAAATTTGTTGAATGGACAAAACACCGCCGAGAGTAACCTTAATGGTCGCTCTCGGCGGTGATTGTTTTATAGACTTACTAATTAATGGCACAAATATTAAGCATCACAAAAAACTTTCTCGATTTCTTTAACTGCGTTTTTATAACGTTCCGACCTTGTGAAATCATTATCTTCACTTGAATACAAACCGCTAAAACTAAATGCCCAATGAGGTGTTTTCTCGGCAAAGAACTTGTAATCTGCCCAAATTTCTTTATCTTGTGTCTTTCTTTTTACCCACACATACATTTCACACGCAGTTTTTGTAGCTTTTTCCAGCGCCGTGTATGCAGAATCGAACTCGTTATTCAACAAATACATTTTGCACAGCATGGTGTATGCCGTGATAAGATAACAATATGGCATCTTTTCATAAGAATTTACAGCAAGCGTTGTTGCATCCAAATACAAA
>JAZSIV010000017.1:0-3632 GCA_045533995.1 Eubacteriales bacterium | reverse complement strand
TATTTGAATAAATTGCAAAATGTTTCACGTGAAACGTTGAGGCAAGATGTTGGCCTGCACATTGGTGTTTCACGTGAAACATTAATTCTAATTTATACAAAGGGACTATTTGTTTATTCTTATATGCAGTTGTATCTCCTCACCGCTGTCCCAAACGCTAATAGATGCGTCTTTTCCGCACTTTTTAAGGTTGTCCACTCTTTTGTGAAAGCTATTTATCATATCGTTCATTGCTTTCTCACTTGTAATGCTTTTGGGCTTTTTTGTCTCGTTTTCTCCGTTGGACTCATTTTCTGATACCTTTTCGAGCAAATTCTCTATATATTGCTCGGTGTTTACTACGTTTAGCTTGGTTGATGCTATATGACGTATAACTTCAAGTCTTTGCTCGCGGTCATTAAGCTTTAAAAGTGCGCGTGCGTGGCGTTCGGTAAGGTTTTCGTCAAGTATTAAGCGTTGCTCCTCGTACGTAAGCTTTAAAAGTCGCAGCTTGTTGGCTACCGCGGACTGACTTAATGACATTTTTCGAGCAACTTCTTCCTGCGTCATCGAGTAATTATCAATAAGCTGTTTAAATCCATAGGCTTGTTCAAACATATTAAGGTCTTTTCTAAGCAAATTCTCTATAATTGCCATTTCTGCCGACATTTTTTCGTCTGCTTCAATTATTATACAGGGAACTGTAAAATATCCAAGAAGTCTTGCAGCTCTTAGTCTTCGCTCACCGGCTATAAGTTCATAAGGGTAAGCTTCATCCTCGTCTGATCTGCGTACAGTGAGCGGCTGCAGTATTCCGTAGCGTCTTATTGAATCTGCAAGGCGAATTATTGAATTATTATCAAATTCAGCTCTTGGTTGCGCACGATTTGGACGAATATCGTCAATTTTTATCTGCAAAACGGTTGTAGATATAGGTGCTTCGTAGGTATCCTTGCTTTTCCTAAAATATTTTAGCTCTGTCATAAATTTTTCCTTCCTTTTATGTAAATATAATTTTTTAATTATTATACGGCAATATCGGGAAATAATTTAGCAGATCGTGTATGTTGTAATTTTGTAGTGTTTGTCGCAAGGGCAGGGGATTTGGCGAGCTATTTGGGACAAGGCAAAGAAAAAGCCGCTTTTATAGCGGCTTTTTTGTTATTTTGGAGTATATTCTCGGATAAATTTCCGGAGTTTTTCTTTCTTTTTTTATTATTATCAGACTTCTTTTTTCGTTTTCTCCATCCTTGCGCTTAAGCTCCTTGTAGGCCGTCTTAATATAACGTCCGCCACACTTGCTTATTGCTGACGATGATGCGGCAAGCTCCTCATCGGCACTTTGTGCTTTCATTGCTACAAACAAACCGCCCTCATTGACAAAGGGAAGACAAAGCTCACACAAGACGGGAAGGGAAGCAACGGCGCGAGCTGTGACAACATCAAAGCTCTCTCTGTATTCATCTTTATGGGCAAGCTCCTCGGCGCGTGCTGAAAGTGCGGTAATGTTGTCAAGGCCAAGAGCTTTTGCCGTTTCGTTTACGTAATTTATCTTCTTTGTCGTGCTGTCAATTCCCGTTATGGCAAGGTCGGGACGGTATATGGCAAGCGGCAGGGAAGGGAATCCTGGGCCGCAGCCAATATCGGCAACGCGAGACGCTTCGGGAATAAACTCGCTGATAAAAAGGCTGTCAATAAAGTGTTTAAGGACAATATCGCGCTCGTCCTTAATGGCAGTAAGGTTGTGTATTTTATTTGCGGTGGTGAGGCAAACAGAAAGCTCGTAAAAGCTCTTTGCGGTCTGCTCGCTGTAATTTTGTATGCCGTTTATGTCGCAAAGCGAACTAAACAAGCCGAAAAAGTCTTTATAATTCATAAAAGTTCCTTAAAAATGGAAAATACTGGTAATTATGTGTTTCCCGTGAAACGTCGTGTTATTATTTTATACCAAGATAGATAAGCAAGACAGAGATGTCTGCTGGGTTAACTCCGCTTATCCTCGATGCCTGACCTATTGATGCAGGACGTATTTTTGCAAGCTTTTGTGCAGCTTCAAGACGAAGCCCCTTTACTTCTGTGTAGTCGATATCTGCAGGCAATAGCTTTGATTCAAGCTTTGCGTGTCGTGCGACTTCAGCTTCCTGACGCTTTATGTATCCTGCGTATTTTATGCTAACTTCAACCGTGGTGACAACTCTTTGCGGGAGCTCGGGGCGGTCAGGGTCTATTTCTGCAAGATCTTGGTAGCTTATCTGAGGTCTGCGCAGCAGATCCGCAAGGGAAGAGCCGCTCGAAAGGGCAGGGAGATCAAGTCTTTCGAGCAATGGCGCTGCTTTGGCAGGTGAGACGTGCGTCGATTCAAGTCGATCGTTCTCGGCTTTGATAAGCTCCATTTTTTTCTTGAATTTATCGTACTTTTCCTGTGAAACAAGCCCTGCGTCATATCCTTTTTGAGTAAGACGCTCGTCGGCATTGTCCTGTCGCAGTAAAAGTCTGTATTCGGAGCGCGACGTCATCATTCTGTAAGGCTCGTTCGTTCCCTTTGTGACGAGATCGTCGATGAGCGTTCCGATATAGCTTTCGCGTCGGCTGAGTATCAGAGGCTCTTTGCCGCGCAGCTTAAGAGAGGCGTTCAGGCCTGCGATAAGTCCTTGCGCTGCTGCCTCCTCATAACCCGACGTTCCATTGAACTGTCCTGCACCGTAAAGGCCTGAAATCGCCTTAAATTCAAGCGTGGGGGCAAGTTCTGTGGGGTCGGCGCAATCATACTCTATTGCATAGGCATAACGCATTATTTGCGCGTTTTTGAAGCCCTTAAGAGTTGCGAGCATCTTGTGCTGAACGTCGACGGGCAGGGAAGTAGAAAAACCCTGAATATACATCTCTTCCGTGTCAAAGCCCATGGGCTCGACAAAGAGTTGATGGCGTTCCTTATCGGCAAATCTGACTATTTTGTCCTCTATCGAGGGACAATATCTCGGTCCTGTGCCATGAATATTTCCCGAATACATTGCCGAGCGGTGAATATTGTCCTTAATGACCTTGTGTGTGTCAGCATTTGTGTAGACAACGTGGCAGGGAGTCTGCGAAAGCGCGTCGAAAAAGGCGTCGTCGGTGTCCGAGGAATAGGGTGTTACGGGTGTCTCGCCATGCTGTATCTCAAGCTCGGAGAAGTCAATGGTATCTTTCTTGACTCTCGCGGGTGTGCCCGTTTTGAATCTTTGAAGCTTTATGCCGAGTCTCTCGAGGCTTGCAGAAAGACCTTTTGCGGGCAAAAATCCGTCGGGGCCGCTTTCTTGAGTGCTGTCGCCCACGAAGATCGTGCTTTCAAGATACGTTCCCGTACAAATTATGGCACAGCTGCACTCCCATATCTGCCCAAGTGCCGTTTTGACATGTGTTACCGCGCCATTCTCAACGCCAATATCAACAATTTCAGCTTGAACAAGGCGCAATTTGTCGCATTTTTCAAGGGTGTGTTTCATTATTTGATGATATTTTCTTCTGTCGGCTTGTATCCTCTTTGAATGTACCGCCGCGCCCTTGCCAAGATTAAGTGTTCTCGATTGCATGGTGACTAGATCGGCTCCCTTGCCCATCTCGCCGCCAAGCGCGTCTATCTCGTATACAAGATGTCCCTTGCCCGTGCCGCC
>JAZSIV010000174.1:0-10522 GCA_045533995.1 Eubacteriales bacterium | reverse complement strand
CTCCGACTTGGGCTTTTTTCAAAAAGCCCCCTCCTGCATAAATCATCACTTTATTTTTTCGCGTCGATTAAGCTTTCGCCGAGAATGTAGGCGATAACGACTCCGCCTGCGGTGACGGTTGCGGTCAGCTGTGCGGCAATGCTTTCGGACATACCGAAAAGCGCGCCAACGGCGCAGACAAAGCCTGCGACGGCAGCCCATAGCTTACGACTGCAAAGCTTTTTCTTCATTTCTTCGCTCATTAGATTTTTTCTCCTTTCCCCAGTGCTTTTCAAAATATTGCCGCCATGCTTCCTCCCACGTCGGCTGAGTTGATAGCTCAAGCTTGTCTTCAATACGGGTAAGTCTTATGTCGTGTTCGGAAAGTCTGTTAAAGAAAAGTCCGTTTTTTTCTGACTGCTTTTCAAGACACTCCTTGACTTGCTTGACCACGACCTCGAGAGAGCAAAGCGTTTTGTTCACCCTCACGACAATGTTAAAAACGGCGACAAATGCCGATAACATTGCAAAGATACCCAATGCAATTTCCCATGTCATAATTTTTCCTTTCTTTTGCTGCATCGACATTCTATCATAAAATAAAAAAGAGCTACTGACAGCTTTTTGTCAGTAGCTCTTTTCTTTTATATTCCTTTTTATAAAAAACAAAGCAGTGATGTTAAGATGTGTTAAACATCACGACGCGTTCACAATGCAAAAATACGCGATTTTGTGGGATTTGTATGGGAAATGTAATAAAATAATTGAAAAAAACACAAAGATAATTTCGTTATATGTGGAAAATTGCACCACTTGTGCCATAACTTGTGGGTTGTAACGGCTCTCCTTTTTTGGTATAATATTGGTGTTGACAGGAAACAACACCTCTGATACAAGAAAAGAAAGGAGATCTTTAATGAAAAACAAACTTAAAAGAGGGTTATCTCTGTTGCTGTGCTTTCTGATGTTGGCTTCCTTCTTATCAACAACGGCATCTGCGGCGGAAAATAGCATAAAATTCCCCACCGGTGTGGGAAATGTGTCTGTAATGCTTGATGGAAAGCGAGTTTTAGAGGGACAGTCCGCCATTGTTGATTCGGTTACATACGTTGGGCTGCGGAGCTTTTGCGATCTGATAGGAGATTATAAAATTTCTTGGAACGACGCGACAAAGACCGCAACTGTTACAGCAAAAGGCTTCAGAATGACTGTTACAAACGGCGATCTGTACATATACGCAAACGACAGATGCTTATACACAGTTGAAAAGGTCAGAATAATTGACAACAGACTTTGCGTACCGATAAGACCGCTTGCCAAAGCACTTGGCGTTGAGGTAGGTTGGGACAATTCGTCCCGCTCGGTCATTCTCACGCGCACGGGCAAAAGCTTTCTATGGGGGGAAAGCTATTATAACGCAGACGATCTTTATTGGCTTTCGCGTATAATAAGTGCCGAGGCTAAGGGCGAGTCCTTAAAGGGACAGATCGCCGTTGGTAATGTTGTTCTGAACCGAGTAAGAAGCAAGAGCTATCCGAACACGATATACGGTGTTATTTTTGACAGAAAGAACGGCACCCAGTTCTCACCCGTTGCCTTTGGAACTATCTATCAGAAGCCCACGGCATCGGCCATAATAGCTGCGAAGATATGCCTTGAGGGCTATACTCTTTCGGAAGATATACTCTTCTTTATGAATCCGAAGATAGCCACCAACAACTGGATCTCAAAAAACAGACCCTTTGCATTTAAGATAGGAAATCACAGCTTTTATTATTAAAACACAGATAGTAACAGCCTCGGCAAGGATATACCTTGCCGAGGCTGTTTTATAAGGTTAAAGTGTTACGATCAGCAAAAATAGTGCTGCGCACAGAATCCAAATCCCCGTGGCTGCCGACAGAGCATACCAACATTTTACTCTTCCTGTTTTTTTCGGTCTTGCCAAGACAAGCCCTACAACGAACAACACGGCGGGAATAATAATGCCTGCAATAATGGCGATTACATAAAAAGATATGATAGAAGCGAGTCTGAAATCAGGGTCATCAAGCTCGTCTGAGCTATCAATAGGATTTCCGTAAATATCGTAAAAGCCGGCTATTACGTCGCTCTCGTAAATCTTTTTATGTTCTTGAGGGGACATGTCATTAATAGCGTTATTGATGCTCTTGCGGGTCATATTATCAAGCTCGTACACCCATACGTTCCCTGATCTGTAGGAAAAATATCCGTCCGCGTCAAAATATGAGTTATCAAGGTCTTCAAAACAGACGTAATAATAGACTCCGTTCGGCATAACATATATCGCGCCGTGCTGATACGCCACCATTTTTGTTTTGTCGTGTCCTGTTATCTCATAAATTTTCGCGCTCTTAAGCTCATTTACCGCTACCCAATCAATGTTATAGACGTTATTGTAGTATTCCTCATCTAAATAATCAATGAGTTCCTTATTTATTCCTGTATATGTCTTGTTAAAATCTTCGAGATAGTATACACATTCGGTTCTGTTAACGAAGGAGTCCAGTATAGCTTTTCCCTTTGAATCAGCGAAAACATAGCTGTATCCCGTCTCGTATTTTACCAATACGATATGAGGGTCTGACGAATCTCCATAGACCTGACATAGCCTGCCGTCGTAGTCGACCTTATTCTTAAAGTAAAATGAGAACTCCGAATCTATGTAAAAGGCTCCTCTTACGTAATATCGGTCAAAGCGCTTGTTGTCGCCGTAAAGATAATCAGCGTTCTCGTCCATTTTCCACGTTATAGGGGTATATTCTTCTTCGCTTTTATCTTTTGCTCCTGCGAAAAGGGTTGACATAGCGAAAAGCATAACGAAGCATAGGACAAAAGAAATTACTTTGATATAGTTATTTTTTTTCATCATAATATTGCCTCCTTATGCCAGATTAAGCTTGCGGTCAAGGATATGTTGAGTTGCCGAGTAAAGAACGACCGCTACAGATGCAAGTGCTGCAACAATTATCATGATTACAAGGGCAAATATTGCACAGGTTTGGTTTAATGTCGCATCTTCCATAAGTATACTTATGCCGCTCGACATAAAGACCATGAAAATGTACATACTGAATTGTCCTATTGCAGTAAGACATGAGGAAAAAGCATAGTAAAGTCCGATAGATACTAAGAGCTTTGCCTTTTTCACAAGCATCGAGCCAAAGGATATACAGAAATAAATCAGCGTTATTGAAAACAGTATGGATACAAAGCCGAGGATAAGAGCCTCCAAAATATATACGATAAGCCATGCCCCTATACTCGACCAAATGAGTTTAACAAAGTCTCCTATTAATTTAAATATTTCGAAGTTGATAAAGAAGCCGCCCTCTTCGGGTGGAATTACCAATATCAAGAATATAAGCAAGGAAATTGCTATCACGACCGAATGAGCAGTATACCATATTGCCGCGTTTACAGTCTTCGATAAGAAAAGCGTGCTTCTCTTTACGGGCAGGGTAAAGGTGAGATACCCCTCGTCTGTAAAGAAATTCTTATAAAATCTGGCAAAAACCAAAACCAATGTAAATACAAAGGAAATGGCAACTGCTATAATGCAGAAGATAGAGGCTATAAGAGCGAGGACAGAAAGCAAGGTAAGAAAGACGTCCTCAGAGTCGGTTTGGGTTGCGTGTATATAAAAACGTAAAAGAACCGCGCCGACTATTGCCGCTCCCGCAGAAATAACAGCACCTATCCACCAAAGCTTTGATATGGCGAGCATATCGTATTTTAATAGTTTCTTGAACATGCGAATACCTCCTTGAACAGATCGTCAAGTGATTTTTCATGCTTTGCGCGGACCTCGTCTGCATTTCCCCACATATGTATCTTTCCGCCCGGTCCCATAAAGATAAATTCGTCGAGGATAGGCTCAATATCGTGTATTAAGTGGGTCGTAATAATGACAGATGCCTCGGGATTGTAGTTTCCTATAATTGTTTTAAGGATATAATCTCTTGCGGCAGGGTCGACTCCCGCGATAGGCTCGTCGAGAAGATAAAGCCTTGCGCGGCGCGCCATTACCATAATAAGCTGAACCTTTTCCTTTGTTCCCTTGGAAAGAGTTTTCAGCTTTGCAGTCGTGTCAATTCCAAGGTCGGATATCATATTTCTTGCAAGAGAAGAGTCAAAATCTTCGTAAAAATCCGAGAAATAGGTTATAAGCTCATCCACCTTCATTCCCGAGCTGAAATAGGTGCGCTCGGGAAGATAGGAGATATAGGCATTTGTTGCCTCGCTTCTCTCCTCACCGCAAATATATATCTCTCCGCTGTCGGGAACGAGAAGTCCCGAAACAAGCTTCATAAATGTCGATTTTCCGCAACCGTTAGGACCTAAAAGACCAATTATCTTTCCTTTTGACATATTTATGTTCAAGTTTTTAAGAACGGGGACTTTATAGCTCTTGCATAGATTTTTGCAAGACAAAACGCAGTCATAATCATTCATAAATATCTACCTCCTTGACGTAATCAATAAGCTCTGAGCGCGAGATGCCAAGAGCCTTCATCTCAAGACAGAAACGCTCTACCGTGTCACGGCAGATCTTCTTTCTTGCGTTCTCAATAATCACAAGCTCCGAGGTGACGTATCTGCCAACAGTTCCTCGTGAGATGAGAAGTCCCTCTTCTTCAAGAAGCGATAATGCTCTTTGCATAGTGTTGGGGTTTACCGACGCATCAAATGCAAGCTGTCTTACAGTTGGGATCTGCGTGTCGGGTGAATATACGCCGTTTACTATGTCGCGGCGCAGCTTGTCTGCAATCTGTATAAAGACTGCCCGTGTACCGTTGAATTGCCAGGACAATTGTTTTCTCTCCTCTCTTGTATTATTTTGCTAATACAATGATACAAGTTTTTCTATTATATGTCAAGGCACTCTCAAATATTTTGTATACAAGCACAAAAATCACAAATAAGTTTTGTAAAGAAACGGCAGAAGTTTGTGCCACTAACAACTGGATCTCAAAAAACAGACCCTTTGCATTCAGAATAGGAAATCACAGCTTTTATTATTAAAAACAAAAAACCGACAGAATTATCTGTCGGTTTTTTAGGTATGTAACTTAATTAGCAGAGCCACCAAACCTTCTTGTTTACGATAACACAGATAAGGTCGATGAGCCAAACAAAAGGAGCAAAGAAGAAGAGAATGATGGAAACAACTATTCCAACAGTGTTCTTTGCATCAAGGCTTCTGATCAAACGATATACCGTCCAAACGATATCAAGCACGGGTATGCAAAGAATAAGTTTAACGATAAAAGGAAGCTCATCAAAGGTTTTGATTACGTCTTTCATAGAAATCCTCCAAAAAGTTATTTAGCTTATAGCTATTACCTTATAATTATATATTATTTAGAAATAAAAATCAATAGTTATCAAAAAAATATTGGTTGTATTTTTTTTCGTAAAGATACTTCTTCATAAAGACGGCGTGGAATGGAATCGATACAAGGAAGGTAAGGATATCCGCTATCGTCTGAACGGAGAGTATGCCGTCGAGCCCCCAGAGTATCGGCAGACAAAGGATAAGCGGGATAAAGAATATACCCTGTCTGCAGGATGCGAGGAAGGTCGCGCCCTTTACAAAGCCAAGACACTGATACATCATATTAACGTACGAGGAATAGCCGAGGAAGGGCAGGGCGCAGGCTAAAAAGCGAAGCATTCTCGTGCCGGTTTGTATGACCTCTGTGTCACCTTCTCTGAAAAATGACATAATAAATTCGGGGAAGACAGCCATCAGAAGAGCCGCTGTGCAGGATACGATGCTTCCGAGCACAGTTGCAACAACAAAGGCTTTTCGGACTCGCGCAATTTTCTTTGCACCGAAATTGTAGCCTGCAACGGGCTGAAATCCCTGACCGATACCGAGCACGATGCTTCGAAGTATCATATATACCTTGTTTGCAAGGCTGACAGCCGCGATGGCAGCATCTCCGTATATTTTTACCTGTACGTTAAGCAGGGCAGTTGCCGCGCTTCCAAGTCCTTGACGGAAGACTGTGGGTGCGCCCGTTTTGAGGACAAGCCAATAATCGTACGGCTTTTTGCTTATAAATTTCGGTGAGAGAGAAATTATACTCTTTCCGCGCATATAGAATGAGAGCGAGATGAAAAAGCTTACGAGCTGACTTATTGCGGTAGCAATAGAGGCCCCCATTACACCAAACCCGAACGTGAAGATAAAGATAGGGTCAAGAATGATGTTGAGAATTCCGCCGAAAAGCTGAGATATCATAGAAAACCGAGCTTTTCCTTGCGCTTTCAGACATTGGTTCACCACGTATGACGAGCACATAAAGGGTGCGGCAACGAGTATCACCGCGGCATAGCCCTTAGCATAAGGAAGAATGGTGTCGGTCGAGCCGAAAAGAAGCAGAAGAGAGGGCAGGTCGATAAAGCAGAGAGCCATAATGAGCGCACCGCAAACAAGTGCGGCAAAAAATGCGCTTGAGGCATACTTGCTCGCCTCGTCGTCCTTTTTTTCGCCAAGCTTTCGCGAGACAAGGCTTCCGCTACCCATAGCAAGACCGAAGCCGACCGCCTGTATTATCGACTGAATAGAAAAAACTATTCCGACAGCGCCAACGGCGCTGTCGCCAAGGCTTGAGACAAAATAAGTGTCAGCCGTATTGTATATTGAGGTCATCAGCATACTGACGACAGTAGGTATAGACAGAGAGATAACAAGCCGTGCTATCGGTGTCTCGGTCATTTTTTTGTGTTCTATATCACTTATATTGACGTTTCTCATTTTTTAGACTTCTTTTCCTGAATTAATCGTTGGTAATATCCCCGTTTGTGCTGATGTCTATCTTATCACCGAGAAAGGTGGGCTCAGGCTTGAAGACGGTGAAGAGAAAATCCTTTGAGCGAGCCGCTATCTCACGAATGTCGCGCATTGTCTGTCCTCGGTAGCTTCTGTAATCAGAGCTCACTCCATAAGCCTCTATGCCAAGCTTTTCTGCAATATAGAGGGCTCTCGGCAGGTGATATTCCTGTGTGACTATAATAATTTTGTCAACACCGAATACCTCTTTCGCGCGGTAGATGCTCTCATAGGTCGAAAATCCCGCGTGGTCCATAAAAATGTCGTCCGAGGGAATTCCTGCTTGGGTGGCAAAGTGCTTCATCGCGCCAACCTCGTTGTATTCCTTTTGCCCGTGGTCGCCGCTCATAAGAAGCTTTTGCGATGCGCCAAGCTCGTAAAGCTCTATCGCGCGCGTGAGTCTGTCGGCAAGCATATCGCTCGGGCTTCCGTCAGCTCGCACAAGGCAGCCAAGCACAAGGATGCAGTCAACTCCGTCAAGCTCTGCCGCGCTCGCAGAGCTTATAATGCGGTCTGCGGTCGAGCCCTTCACAACGGCATTGACCGTAAGAGATGCTGCACCCGCAACGATTATCAGTGCAAGAAGGGCGCAAAGAATGATCAAAATATGCTTTTTTGTAATGCGTCCAATCAAATTTTTTATTCTTTCTCCCATCGCCATTCCCCCACTTCGTTATATTTCAATTATAGCACACCCATTTTTTGTTTGCAAGGAGTTTTGTGTTATTTTTAGGGGGAGGCTTTTTGAAAAAAGCCTCCCCCCAGACCCCCCTCCAAAAACTTTTGAATCGTTTTTGGAAACGAAATTGTTTATTCTCATAAAGACGGAAAAATATTTTTCTGTTTGCTTTCGGGAGCACCAAGGCGCTCCCCTACCAAAGTGGTGAAATATAATTTTGCGTCTGACGTCCCACAACAAAAAGACGTTAGTTAAATCTAAAAAAACCGTTCGAAAGGTTTTTGGGGGAGGTGCAGGAGGGGACTTTTTGCAAAAAGTCCCCTCCTGCTAAAAAAACCTCAAAAAAATTTCTAACAGGCGCACAAATCGGCAAACTTTTCACTTTTTTCGATGTAGAATAAAAGCAAAAGAAAAAAAGCATTTGTTAAAAAGTGCAGGAAGGAATAAAAAATGGACGCTAAAAAAGAAAATTCGGAAGTTAAGTTAAATGAATCTGAAGTGTATGACGAGGAGCTTGAATTTATAGAAAGTCTGCCCGATACGCTTGACGAAAAGACACTTCGCAAAAGGGAGCTTGTAGAAATGGCAAAGAAAATTGGCGAGGGAGCTCTTTGGATCGTTTTTGCCTTTCTTCTTGGAAATGCGCGATTTCTGTTTGGCGCAGCTCCCTTTGGGGTGGCTCTTTTGTGTGCGGCTTCGAGCAAGCTCGGATACATATATATAGGACTTGCCATATCGTCCTTTGTAAATCCCGAGGGCGCGCTTGTTTATTTCGCGGCATATACGGCGACCTTGCTCATACGAGTGATAAGCCGCATAGTTATAGACAATCCGTGGTCGAACGTAAATGAGGACGAGCTCCCTAAAACGCTTGGCGAAATATTGCCCGCTGTTTTCTCGGAGCACATCTTTCTGCGAATGGCGACCTCGTGTATCGGGGCATTCATTATAGGAATATATAAACTGATCGCGGGCGGCTTTCTTTTTTACGACCTTTGGGGAGTTGTTGCAGCAATGATCTTGGCACCCGTTTGCGTACTGCTTTACAGCAATCTTTCGGGAATTCGCGAGGCGGGGCTGTCTGTTTCTCAAAATAAAAGGTTTGCGGCGATCTGCGCGTTAGCCGCCTCTCTGGTGCTTTCGTTTAAGGATATAACCGTGGCAGGTGCATCGCTCTCACTCTTTGCCACAATGCTCATAACTCTTTATTTCAGCCGCCGACACGGAATTATGTACGGACTTGTGGCGGGTACGGTCTGCGGACTTGTCACGTCTCCTATGCTCGCGCCCCTCTTTGCCTTTGCTGCACTTGCATCGGGTGTGATGTGGGGCGTTTCACCGTTTTTCGCAGCCCTGTGTGCCTGCTCGGTAGGACTTGCTTGGGGCTTGTATATTGAGGGAATTTCGGCTCTTACGGGTCTTTTCCCTGCCATTTTTGCCGCCTCACTTATCTTTGCCGTTGTGGACAAACTCTATTTTGCCGAAAGGCTTGAAAAGGAGAGCGAGGAGCCTGTCGTTTTTGAGAACGTGCAGGAAAATCTTTACGAATGTACCGTTCTTGGCAAGGACGCGATGAGTAGTGTCGTGCTTGATGATGCCGAGAAAAAGATGAGCGCGATGTGCGAGACCTTTTCTTCACTCTCCGACCTTTTCTATAATTTAAGTGAAAAGATGCGAGTTCCCTCGGGGGCAGACCTCAAGCAGATATGTGATAATGCATTCGACTCTTGCTGTCACGGGTGCGAGATGAGGCACACCTGTTGGGAAAAAGAATATTCAAGCTCGCTTGCCGCGGTTGGAAAACTCTGCTCCTCACTTGCAAAGAAGGGAAGAATATCGGAAGAGGACGTAGCCCCGAGAATGTACGAGCGTTGCTCAGCTATGCCGCAGATAATCGAGCAGATAAATGCCAACAGTGCTTCTCATATGCAACAGCTGATAATTGGAGACAAGACTGAAATATTTGCGCTTGATTATGAAAGCATATCCGAGCTTCTCGGTGCGGCAATTTCAGGTAACCGAGAGGATTTTGAATACAGCGAGGAGCTGAGCCGTAGGGCTTGTGATCAAATAAGCGAGGCGCGCTTGCCCTTGCAGAGTATCTTTGCATATCAGAACGAAAGGCAGAAGAGCTTTGTGGCTTATGCCGACAACGTGGGCACGCTTTGTGCCGAGCGCGAAAGACTTCAAAATATCCTTGAGGAGGTGTCGGGAACAAGGCTTTCCTGCGAGATAAAGGAGGACGAGCGCCGCGGAGCTTATGCCGTATTCAAGAGCGAGCGTGCTTTTGTGGCAGAATACGCAAAGCGGAGCATTAAAGCGGAGGGCGAGGAAGGCTTCTGCGGTGACACTGTGAATATATTTGAGGGTAACAACAACAGATTCTACTCATTTATCAGTGACGGAATGGGTTGCGGCAGAGATGCGGCTCTAACGTCGGGGATCTGCTCGGTATTTCTTTCAAAGGTTCTTTGCGCTACGGGAGAATGTGAGATATCCCTCAAGATGCTTAACGGTTTTTTGCGCAACAAGGGAAGCGGAAGTATGCACGAATGCTCGGCAACTGTCGACCTTATGGAGCTCGATCTTCTCGAGGGTAAGGCATCATTCTACAAGGGCGGAGCTGCACCAAGCTATGTCTTCCGCGACGGAAATCTCTTCAAGCTTCGGTCAAACACCGTGCCGCTCGGCATTATTAAAGAGCTTGATACCAAAAAAATCGCCCTCGACGTTGGTGACGGTGATATTATCGTTATGGTGAGTGACGGAGTTACACAGTCAAAAGAGGAGTGCCCGTGGCTCTTTGATCTTCTTAAAGCTAACGTTGGTAAGGAAAGCCTCGCCTCTATTGCCGATATGATCGTCAGACGCGCAAAATACGAGGGCGCTTCCGATGATATCTCCGTTGTAGTTATTAAGGTTAGCAGGAATGTTTAGTGATGGGGGATTTTGCAGGAGGGGGCTTTTTGAAAAAGCCCCCTCCTGCACCTCCCCAAAAACTT
>JAZSIV010000126.1:0-3266 GCA_045533995.1 Eubacteriales bacterium | reverse complement strand
GGACCTTTCCCCTATCCGAAATAACAGTTGACAGACCCGTATTCGCCGCGCGCGCTATATATCGGTTTGTCTCTATCGCACGTAACTGTGCCTGAGAGTTGTGCATATAAAGAGCGGCAGAATCCGAAAACCACGAGTCATTTGTAGCAAGTGCAAAGAATTCAGCACCTTCAAGAACGCTTTCCCTTGAAAGAGTCTCGTATATTGAATCAAAGCAAATAAGCGAGCCGACTTTCGCATCGTCAAGCTCTATAACGTTTGCCCCCACTCCTGCTTCTATATCCTCACCCGTCATAATAAGCTCTGCAAGGGGCGGAACTATAAGCTGTATAAGTGTCTTCATCGGCACAAACTCGCCAAAAGGGACAAGGTGTCTTTTTGAATAGATTACCTCACCTAAACTTCCGTCGGGATGCACCGCGATTATTGAATTCATATCAGCCCCGCTTTCTTTATTTTCAACAAACGTACCAACCAATATTGTAGTTTCCGCTTCTTTTGCAAGATTGCTGATATATTCGGCAAGCGAATCGTCGTGATCTATTGTGTACGGCAAAGCAGTTTCAGGCCAGATGACTATCTCTGCTCCCTCTTCTGCCGCCAAAAGAGTATTTTTCTCATAAACACTCATTATTTTATCCATAGTTGAAAACTTCCACTTTTCAGCTGAAGAGATATTTCCCTGAACAACTGCCACTTTTATCTTGTTTTCGGGTTCTGAGCTATCAAATAAATAAATAAGACTTCCAAAAGCAGTATTAAGCAAAACTATCGACACAACTACAATAGCACACAAACGAAGCTTTTTCGGGCGTACAAAAGCATAAGCTATAACAAAATTGACAAGCACAATTAAAAAGGTTATAAAGTACGTCCCGAATATAGATGCCGTTTGTAATCCTACTATATATTCGGTCTGTCCGAGAGGAAGTCTGCCCCAAGGCACACCGAACCAAAAAAGGGTCTGTGACCACTCAAACACTGACCAAAGCGCCGCAACAATTATCGGGATAAGAAAAGAAAATTTTTCAGCCGTGCGGCTTTTTGCAAAGCCACCGAAAAGAAGAAAAATAAATCCCCCACCAAGTGCCTGCAAGGCAGACACTCCAAGCCAAGCCAATGCAACTATAAAAATTGCCACAGGCTTTGTCATTCCCGAAATAAATTCAAGCGGATAAAGTCCTACGAACCAATGGTAAACAGCAAAATAATAGCAGAAGAAAAAGAAAAATCCGTAGCCATAAAGACTTTTTGCACTTTTCTCGCGTCCGATATTTATAAGCAAAACGGCGGCAGGCGCGATAGATATCCATTCAAGAAAACCTATTTTCGGGAGCACCAAGGTAAGTCCTGTCAGCATACCGCTTATTGCAAAAATCAGAAGGATAAGCGACCTTCGGCAAGGCAAAAATCTTGCTTTTATTTTCTCAATCATCTTTACGAAAAATCCTTCAAAAACCATATTTGGTCAAGGTCGATAGAAAATTCTCTGCCCTCAAGATACGAAAAAAGATCATCTCTGCCCGTCTTATCGAAAGCAAGTCGATAAGCATACAAGGCTTGGTGCTTATATCCCTTTTTCTTTTCGTTTCTGTTTACACCGTATTTGCCGTCACCAAGAAGAGGAGTGCCGATAAATGCCATATGCGCTCTTATCTGATGAGTTCTGCCCGTAACGAGCTCTATCTCAACAAGCGCGTTTCCGTCCTTTTGTTTGATCACCTCATAACGGGTTATGATCTCCTTCGCTCCCTCAAAATATTTTTCTCTGACCTCTACCATATTATCGGCACTGTTTTTCCTAAGATATGCATGAAGCTCCATAGATCTTTTTTTAGGGACTCCGTGCACGGCACACAGATAAAATTTGCTTATCTCATTGTCCTTTATCCTCTGATTCATAACGCGAAGCGCCTCGGCATTCTTTGCGGCTATAACTATTCCGCCAGTATTTCTGTCAATACGGTTACAGAGTGCAGGCGCAAACGACTGCTCGCTTGCAGGGTCAAACTCACCCTTTTGATAAAGATATGCCTGTATATGCATTATAAGAGTGTTATCCGCACCTGCCGTATCCTCGTGAACAAGAACTCCGGGACGTTTGTTAAGAAGCATTATATTATCATCCTCATACACGATATCAAGCTTTGGGCGGATAGATGAAAGAGCTCCCAAATCCTTTTCGGGAGAATCGAAAAACTCGTCCTTTATAAAGAGCTGTATCTCGTCGCCTTCTTTAAGCTGATAATTCTGAAGAGTTCTCGCTCTGTTTACCTTTATCTTCTTGGTTCTGATAAATTTATACATAAGAGCCATGGGCAAGCCCTTTACAGCCTTTGAAAGAAACTTGTCAAGTCTCTGTCCCGCGTCATTTTTGCCGACCGTTATTATCCTCATTATTCAAACAAGGGCTGTTGCTTTACGCAGCAGCCCTTCCCTTCACTAATTAAAATTAAAGTGTTCCGAAAATTCTGTCTCCGGCATCTCCAAGTCCGGGAACGATATACGCATGATCATTAAGACACTCATCAAGAGCCGCCGTGTAAATATCTACGTCGGGATGATCGTCCTGTACCTTTTTAACGCCTTCGGGAGCAGCAACAAGACACATAAAGCGTATGTTTTTACAACCCTTTGCCTTAAGCATTGAAAGCGCATCGGAAGCAGATCCGCCCGTTGCAAGCATAGGGTCAACAAGAATAACTATTCTATCCTCAATATCAAGAGGAAGCTTGCAGTAGTATTCAACCGGCTTATGTGTTTCGGGATCGCGGTAAAGTCCTATATGACCGTCCTTTGCAACGGGTACAAGGCTCTGAAGTCCGTCAACCATACCAAGACCTGCGCGGAGAATAGGAACGATAGCAAGTTTCTTGCCTGACACTGTCTTTGCGGTCATTTTTGTCAAGGGGGTCTCGATCACGATATCCTCAAGAGGAAGATCGCGTGTGAGCTCATAACCCATAAGCATTGCTATCTCATTGAGCAACTCACGGAAATCCTTTGATCCTGTTTTTTTGTTACGCATAATGGAAAGTTTATGTGTTATAAGGGGATGATTTACAACATGTAATTCGCTCATTTTTAATTTCTCCTTTTTATTTCCTTAATTGAGTATATTATAATCCTTTTACCGCCATTTTTCAAGAGCTTTTTTCAAAATAATTAATGCATATTTAATAATAATAGATTATAATAAAATATTGTAGTAAAATAGGGCTGTTGGGTGTTTACAAACATAAAAAAATATGATAAAATATAATGTA
>JAZSIV010000095.1:0-3188 GCA_045533995.1 Eubacteriales bacterium | reverse complement strand
TCCTCTTAACGGAAAGGTAAAGCTTGACGCCGTAAGCGGAAAGTGTCGTGACAGCATAACCATTAAATATGCTGACAAGCCTAATCCCAAGTATAAATTGAGCAAGAAGATAGCCAACGGTGGCAACTGGACTTAATTTTGCCTTTAGCAAAGTGATATTCCCGACGAGTCGGGAGTGATATTTCGCCTTCGGCGAAGTGATATTCTTGCTACGCAAGAGTGATATGTTGCTTGGCAACGTTATTTTTGAAAGGAATTCAGAAAATGAACGAAAACAATGGCGTAAACCGCGCCAAATTTTATCAGCTCGCCCTGTTTCCGATGAACAACGGTGCGACAAACGTATATTTTGTACTTATTCTTAGTTATATTACAACCTTTGGAAATGCAGTTCTTGGGCTTGCAATGCTCTTTGCGTCCTTTATGGTAACAGGTATGCGTGTTTTTGATGCAATCACCGACCCTATTATCGGAGCATTGATGGATAAGACTAACACAAAGTTTGGTAAATTCCGTCCATTTATGGTTATCGGAAATATAGTTATGGCTCTTTCCGTAATCGGCCTTTATGTTCTTACTCCTCTTGTTTCCGAGAAGCAAATGTGGCTTCGATACATCCTGTTCATTGGCTTTTATATGATATGGGTTATCGGTTACACCTTCCAGACCTCTGTTACAAGAAGTGCACAGTCGGTTCTTACAAATGACCCGAAACAGCGTCCTTTGTTTACCGTATTTAATACCATTGGCTCTCTTGCCGGAATGGGTATTATGCAGGTTTTGGGTATGGTTATGGCTTGGGACAGTTTTGCCGGTGACTACAATCAAAAATGGTATGCAATAATGACTCCTATCGGCATTACCATTTCTATATTGCTTACAATTCTTGCAATTATAGGTATCTGGGAAAAGGATAATGAAAAGTACTTTGGAATTGGCGGACAGCAGGAGGCTGTTAAGATTTCCGAATATGTTCAGATTATCAAGGCAAACAAGCCTTTGCAGCGTCTTATGATTGCCGGCGGTGGCTGTAAACTTGCCCTGTCTATTGCACAGAATATGACCGTTCTTATTATGCTTTACGGCTGTATGATGGGCAATTATGATAGCTTCAATATGGTGTTTATGGCTCTCGGATATGTGTTCTCTGCGCCGTTCTTCCTTTTCACAGTTCGTACGTCTCAGAAGCACGGACAAAAGGCTTCCCTTACAAAATATGTAAAGATTGCTTTCCTTTGCTACATAGGTGTAACAGTTCTTCTTGCACTTTGGAAGCCCGAAAATCCTGCTTTCAACCTCAGCTTGTTTGAGGGTGCACTGTTTGGTGAAGGCTTTAAGATTACTATCAATCTTTATACCGTACTCTTCATTATCTTCTTTGGAATTGGTTACGGTGCTTATTACTCCACCGCGGATATGCCCATTCCTATGGTTGCAGACTGTGCAGACTACGAAACATACCGTTCGGGCAAGTTCATTCCCGGCATTATGGGTACGCTCTTTAGTCTTGTTGACAAACTTGTATCCTCCCTCTCCTCTGCTGTAGTAAGTATTGCTTTGCTTTTCATTGGCATACACAAGCTTCCTACTAAAGTTACACCCTATGCCGACGGTATGAACTGGGTTGTTATTGCTCTGTTCTGTATCGTTCCTATGGTGGCTTGGGCACTTACAATCTGGGCTATGAAGGGTTACTCGCTTGACGGCAAGCGTGTAAAGGAAATCCAGGCTGTAAATGCTGTTCGTAAGGCTGCTGTGGCAAATGGTATGTCTATGGAAGAGGCTATGGCTACCATTACCGACGAGAGCGTTCTTGAAAAAGCTTCCGAACAGTTATCTTAAATAATAAGGAAAAAATTATGAAATATGACTATTTAATAGTTGGAGCAGGCCTTTTTGGCTCGGTGTTTGCAAGGCAGGCAACCGATGCGGGTAAAAAGGTTCTGGTTATTGACAAACGTAACCACATCGGCGGAAATATCTACACCGAGCAGGTCGAGGGCATCTCTGTGCATAAGTACGGAGCACATATTTTCCACACCAATGATAAAGAGGTTTGGAGCTATCTTAACCGCTTTGCTGAGTTTAACCGATACACCAACTCTCCGGTTGCAAATTATAAGGGCGAGCTTTATTCCTTGCCATTTAATATGTATACCTTTAATAAGATGTGGGGTGTTATTACTCCCGACGAGGCTAAGGCAAAGATTGCCGAGCAGCGCGCTGCCGCAGGCATAGACGAGCCGAAAAACCTTGAGGAGCAGGCCATTTCTCTTGTGGGTACAGATATTTATGAGCGACTTGTAAAGGGATATACCGGTAAGCAGTGGGGCAGACCCTGCACCGAGCTTCCTGCATTTATCATTCGCCGTCTGCCTGTGAGATTTACCTTTGACAACAACTATTTCAATGCTCTATATCAGGGCATTCCCATCGGCGGATATACCGCTATGGTGGAAAAAATACTTGAGGGTATTGAGGTAAGACTGAATATAGACTATCTTGAAAACCGCGAAGAGCTTAATGCTCTGGCTGACAAGGTTGTTTACACCGGCCCTATTGACAGCTTCTTTGACTTCTGTTACGGTCCTCTTGGCTACCGTAGCGTAAGATTCGAAAACGAACTTCTCGATACCGACAATTATCAGGGCAATGCGGTGGTGAATTATACCGATGTCGAAACTCCTTACACACGTATTATCGAGCACAAGCACTTTGAGTTTGGCACCCAGCCGAAAACTGTCATATCGAGAGAATACAGTCAGGAATGGCAGCCGGGCATTGAGCCCTATTACCCCGTAAATGATGAAACCAACAGCGCATTGTATGCAAAATACAAGGCTCTTGCGGATAAAGAGGAAAAGGTTATCTTTGGCGGTAGACTTGCCGAGTACCGTTATTATGATATGGATGCGGTTGTTGCTTCCGCATTAAAGGTGGCAGAAAAATATTTGAGGTAAAAAATATGAAGCTTTTAACAGTTACCGTTCCTTGCTATAATTCAGAAGCTTATATGGAAAAATGCGTTGACAGCCTTCTTGTGGGTGGCGAACGCGTTGAGGTTATTATCATAAATGACGGCTCTAAAGACAGAACCGGTGAGATTGCCGATGCATATGCGGCAAAATATCCCGATATCGTGCGCGTTGTTCACCAGGAAAACGGTGGACACGGCGAGGGCATTAACC
>JAZSIV010000008.1:0-2893 GCA_045533995.1 Eubacteriales bacterium | reverse complement strand
ACCCTTTGTCTATCTTGCGATGGCTATGGCGGAGCGCATTTCGGTATGCGAAAGCGTGCTGGCGCATTTCAGAAGAAAGGCGGAAATTACAGGACTTGCTTCTCAGGTCAACTATCACCCAGAGAGAATATTCGAGTCGTTCAGAGTTCTTAAAAGCAGACTTGTCGAGCGTGGTCTTTATTCATCATTAGAATGCGCATTTATAAATAAGGCGGCATCAGACTTTGTTGATCAGTTCTTATACATCATAAAGAACGAGCATGTATCCGAATACTATAAAGCATATCTTGCCCGCGTCGCTTCATATGAGTTTGACCTTCGTAATAAGTCAAAAAAATTCTTTACGAGAGAATTTGTTTATAACAAGCTAAACGAGGTTCTGACAGCTGACGATAAGCGTTTTTCGGGCATTAAGTCCTCAAATACACCCAAGGTATCGGTTATTGTTCCCGTATACAATGTTGAGAGCTATATTTGGCAATGTCTAAACAGCATCCTCTCTCAGAGCCTCACGGATTTTGAGCTTATTTGCGTTGACGACGGGTCAACCGACAATTCACTCAATATCCTAAAGTTATACGAGGAAATTGATCCGAGAATAAAGGTGATGAACCAGAATAACAAGTTTGCCGGTGCGGCTCGCAATCTCGGAATGTCGATCGCAAAGGGCGAATTTATGATCTTCCTTGATTCAGATGATTTCTTTGAAAAAACGCTACTTGAAGATCTTTATAGCTCGGCAAAAAAGAACCGTGCCGATATTGTTTTGTGCGACGGTTATTATTTCAACAACATAACACACGAGTCCACCCCCGCAAAATACCTTCTTCAGAGATACAATATTCCTAATAAAAACCCCTTCTCTTATATTGATATCCCCGATAAGATACTCCATATCTCCATCGATTGCCCCTGGAATAAGCTTTATCGCAGGGAATTTATTGAGTCGCACAGCCTCACCTTCCAGCAGCTGCGCTCCGCAAATGATGTTTTCTTTGTTGATACTGCTTTTGTGTTGGCAGACAGAATATCTGTGGTGGATAAAAAGCTTATAAATTACAGAACAAATATCAAGACAAGTCTTCAGGCAAATCGCTCCAAAGAGCCCCTGAATTTCTATCAGGCACTGTCGGCTGTTAGAGAACGCATCAAGCCGACCGACAGGTATGATAAGGTGAAGCGTTCGCTTGTACATCTTTTTGTCGCTGCTTGCAAATACCATTTGGACAATGCAAAAAACGAAGAGGAATTTTACACCCTTTACAGGTTCTACAACTCAACCGCATTTGAGGAATGGGAGATGACGTCTCTTTCTCCGGAGCTTTTCTTGTCAAATGATGACAAAAAATGGGTTGAAAGAGTGCTCAAAACCGAGTCGGAGAGCTATTATACCACTCTTATGGAAGCAAAAGCCAAAGCGGCAGAAAAGGCGGATAACGAAAACTCTGTAAAGACCGCCGAGCCCGAAAACACCTCCATATACTATAAATTATTGGCAGAGCAATATCGTAACGAGGTAACACTTATTCATAAGTCCTTATCATTCAAGATTGGGCGTTTTATAACTTGGTTGCCGCGAATGATAAGAGGGTTCTTTAAGTGCTTGGCTGAAAACGGATTTAAGTATACCGCAAAACGCGTATTCTATCATATTACTCCCGGGCCGATATACCGCTTCTTTGGCAAGGTATACCGAAAGATAAAAGGCTTCTTTATTTGCCTTAAGGAGCACGGAGTAAAATACACCTTTGACAGAGTACTGGTGGCTCTGCGCTTAAAGAAGGATCCGTATGCTCCAACCGAGCCCGCAGCTCTCCCCAACAACTCGCCGAAGATACCCACGCCGTCAATCCCTCTCGGGTGCTCAAATGTGCCTCACAGTCCGGCTCTTATTGTTTCTCTTACATCCTTCCCCGCAAGAATAGGAACCGTGCACAAGACTATCGAAACAATCCTGCGACAAACAGAGCGACCTGATAAGATTATACTTTGGCTCGCAGAAGAACAGTTCCCTGATAAAGAAGCAGGCTTGCCAAATGAGCTTTTGGAGCTGAAAAAGTACGGACTTGAAATAAATTGGTGTAATGACATTCGCTCGTACAAGAAGCTTATCCCAACTCTTAAGCTTTATCCAGACGATATTATCGTCACAGCAGATGATGATGTATATTATCATACCGAGTGGCTTTCTGCTCTTTACACCTCATATCAGAAATGGCCGAACTATATCCACTGCCATAGAATTACAAAATTCCATCCTGACGGTGACAGCTTTAAATGGGTACCCGAATGTCTCGAGGTTTATCCCTGCCCCTCATATCTGCACAAGCTAGTTGGTGTGGGGGGAGTCCTTTACCCGCCGCACTCGCTTCATAGCGATGTTACAAATGAGGAGCTGTTCCAAAAGCTTGCCAGAACAAACGATGATATTTGGTTCTGGTGTATGGCAATTTTGAATAATTATAAGGTTCTTGTTGTTCCAAACAATGTTTCTGTTCCCAAAACCGTAGGCGGAACGCAGGAGGAGGCTTTATACAAGCAAAATGACAAAGGTCCGATGCTGTTCATAAGTGACTTTAATAGAGTTGTGTCTCACTATCCTGAAATAAGAGAAAAGCTACTTAAGGATTACGATTTTGTAACAGATTATGCCGCTTGTGCAAAAATTCCAAGAGGCGAAAAGGGCTATGATTATTACAACCGCCTCAACCCGAGGCATTATGAAGCAAATCTTGCTGAATGGTTCCACGTAAGAACAGGCCTCTGGCTCAACTTTGACAATCCGTTGACTTATAACGAGAAGATACAGTGGCTTAAGCTTTATGATGCCACCGAGCTTAAGACAAGGCTCGTAGACAAGTATCTTGTGCGCGAATGGGTTAAAGAGGAGATA
>JAZSIV010000021.1:0-8523 GCA_045533995.1 Eubacteriales bacterium | reverse complement strand
AGCAGGTTAGCGTATACGCTGACTAAGCTTATGATTAAAAGGCGACCGCATAGGCGGTCGCCTTTTAATTTTTAATGGATAAAATGTGTTGACTTTTTGACAATAAAAATATATAATTATAATGTATGTAAAAATGTTGGGCGCTTTTGCGCTCGTATAAATGAAGAGGAAAAAATGGAAAGAAATCTTCTTAAAACTATTGAGTTGAAAATGCCTACCTTTTCAAAGGGACAGAAGCAGATCGCAAAATACGTGCTTGAAAATTATGATAAAGCTGCTTATATGACAGCGTCAAAGCTTGGCGCGATAGTAAGCGTTTCGGAGTCCACCGTCGTGCGCTTTGCAGACGAGCTTGGATTTGACGGCTATCCCGAATTCCAGCATTCCTTGCAGGAGATAGTCAGAACAAAGCTTACCTCGTTTCAGCGTATAGAGGTCACAAACAGCCTTCTCGGTGACGGTGACGTTTTGACAAAGGTGCTTTTGTCCGATGCTGAAAAGATCCGCCATACGCTTGACGAGGTTGACAGAGAGGCATTTGAATCTGCGGTGGAGAAGATAGCAAATGCAAAGAATATTTATATTATCGGTGTTCGTTCATCGTCCTATCTTGCGGGATTCTTGAATTACAACTTGAATATGATCTTTGATAACGTTCGTCTTGTTCAGACTTCGTCTGTAAGCGAGCTTTTTGAGCAGATAATGAGTGTCGGAGAGGGCGATGTTATGATCGCGATAAGCTTTCCGAGATACTCGAGCCGTGTTATAAATGCAGTTGACTATGCGAAAAATAAGGGAGCAGACGTTATTTCTCTTACCGACAGTCTGATCTCGCCGATAGCATCCTCTGCAGATCACGTGCTTGTGGCAAAGAGTGATATGGTGTCCTTTGTCGATTCGCTCACAGCACCTATGAGTATAATAAATGCTATAATAATGGCTCTTGCGAGAAAGAAACAGGATGAGCTTACCATAAGGCTTCATAAGCTTGAAAAGATCTGGGACGAATATAATGTGTATGACAAAAACCTCTGATAGAGAAAGAGTTATAGTGGTCGGCGGCGGTGCCGCAGGAATGATGGCGGCTGTAAGCGCGGCAAGGTCGGGAGCATCGGTCTTGCTTATAGAGCAGATGTCGCGCTGCGGAAGAAAGCTTCGCATAACGGGAAAGGGAAGATGTAACCTTACGAATGATTCCGAGATGCAGGAGCTTATGCGAAACGTCACCACTAACCCCAAATTTTTATTTGCCGCATTCAGCAGATTTTCAAGCCGTGATACGCAGGATTTCTTTGAGGAGGCGGGTGTGCCGCTTAAGGTCGAGCGCGGTAAGCGCGTCTTTCCCGTTTCGGATAAGGCTACCGATGTTGTCGACGCTCTTGTTGGTGCGTGCCGTCAAAATGGGGTTGAGATAGTATTCGATAAGGCAAAGAAAATTGAGACAGAGGACGGCGCGGTATCGGCGGTCGTTTGCGAAAAAGAAAAATATGAGTGCGGAGCTGTGATACTTTGCACGGGCGGGGTTTCATATCCTCAGACGGGCTCTGACGGAAGCGGATTTGCGCTTGCGCGCGGGGTCGGTCATAAGATAACCCCCCTTGTTCCTTCTCTTGTGCCCATTACCTCTTTGGATAACTGCTGCAAGCGTATGCAGGGACTTTCCCTAAAAAACGTGGCAATGAAGATAAAGGATACCGAAAGCGGACAGTGTGTCTTTGAGGATTTTGGAGAGATGATGTTTACTCATTTTGGTCTTACCGGTCCTATGGTCCTTTCGGCATCTGCGCATATAAGAGATATACAGAAAAAGAAATACGTGGCGCAGATAGACTTGAAGCCTGCGCTCGTCGATCAAAAGCTCGATGCGAGAATACTTTCGGATTTCTCTAAATACGCGAACAAGGATTTTGAAAACGCGCTTGGCGATCTTTTGCCCAAAAAGATGATACCGATCGTTATTGAAAAAAGCGGAATTGACAGCCGCAAAAAGGTCAACTCGATCACAAGAGAGGAAAGAGCAAGACTTTTGTCTGTCCTAAAGTGCTTTGAAGTAAGACTTTCGGGCTTCAGACCGATCTCCGAGGCTATAGTGACCAAGGGCGGTGTCGACGTTCTTGAGGTAAGCCCGAAAACAATGCAGTCAAAGATTTGCCGCGGACTTTATTTTGCGGGCGAGGTGCTTGACGTTGATGCGTATACGGGTGGATTTAATTTACAGATAGCTTTTTCAACAGGAATACTTGCCGGTGAGAGTGCGGCATGGGGAATATAATTTTTTGAAAGGAATTTAATTATGATAAAGATTGCAATAGACGGTCCCGGCGGAGCAGGAAAGAGCACGGTCGCAAAGGCGGTCGCAAAAAAGCTTGGCATTGTTTACGTTGATACGGGAGCTCTTTACCGCACGATAGGATATTTTGTAAGACAGAAAAATATTGACCCCCGCGACAGAGAGGCGGTCAGCGCTTGTCTGCCCGAAATATCTATTGAGGTAAAGTACGAGAACGGAACGCAAAACGTTTATCTTAACGGAGAAAATCCCGGAGATAAGATACGTACTCCCGAAATGTCGATGTATGCCTCAGCCGTTTCGGCTATACCCGAGGTGAGAAGCTTTCTGCTCGATACGCAGAGAGATATAGCGAAGAAGAACAGCGTTATTATGGACGGCAGAGACATTGGAACCGTTATCCTTCCCGATGCAGAGGTGAAGATATTTATGACGGCAAGCGCCGAATGCCGTGCAAAGCGCAGATATGAGGAGCTTTGCGCGAAGGGAGCGTCTGTCAAGTACGAGGACGTTCTTGCCGAGATGAACGAAAGAGATCACAACGACTCGACAAGAGAGGTCGCTCCGTGCGCACCTGCCGCGGATTCGGTATATCTTGATAATTCGGATCTCAATTTTGAAGAAAGCGTTGACGCTGTAATCGCAATAGTTGAACAGAAAACCAAATGAGGAAGAAAAATTGAAAAATAATTCTCAGTCAAGTAAATTTTATAGAGTAATATATGCAATGTTTTCGGGAATAGTAAAGGTCATTTTCAGAATAAAGGTCATAAATCCCGAAAACGAACCGCAAGAGGGCGGATATCTTATCTGCGGAAACCACGTTTCTGCGTCGGATGCGGTCATCGTATGCTATGCCTTTAAGAATAACCAAGCGCGTCTTATGGCGAAGAAGGAGCTCTTTAAGATCCCTCTGCTTGCCCAGCTTATAAAGATGCTTGGAGCATTTCCCGTCGACCGTGGCGGTGCTGACGTAGGCGCGATCAAAAAGGCGATCGCTATGATCAAAGAGGGCAAATGCGTGGGTCTTTTCCCGCAGGGACACAGACATCCGGGTGTTGACCCGAGAACTACATCCACAAAGAACGGTGCGGGACTTATCGTAAATCGTGCACAGTGCGGAGTTGTTCCAGTATATATAATGAGAAAAAATAACAAATTCAGGCTTTTTGGCAGAACCTATATTATAATCGGAAACAAGATAGAGTTCCTTGAGCTTTGCGAAAAGGGTGATAATGCCGCTGTGACAGATGCAATTTTTGACAGGATCTGCACATTAGGTGAGGTTGCCGCAAAAGACCCCGAAATAAAGCTTTAAGTCGAGGATTTATAATGAATATTACGATAGCCAAGAACGCTGGCTTTTGCTTTGGAGTAAAAAGAGCGACCGACAGACTTGAGGATGCAATTGTAAATAAAAAGGCTGGAGAGAGGATATACACTCTCGGAAATCTTATACACAATGCCCCGTATAATCAAAGCCTTAGGGATAGGGGAGTAGAATGTATCTCGATAGATGACGTCAAAGAGATCGCGGCTACGGCAAGCGAGGATACACCCGTTACCGTTTTTATCCGTGCTCACGGAATTCCAAAGCAGGACGAGAAAATGCTTTTGAGTCTTTCAAAAGAAAATAAGGGATTTACTTATATTGACTGCACCTGTCCTTTTGTGAAAAAGATACATAGGATAGCGGAAGAAAATTCAAATGATGAAAATTGCTTTGTTCTGTTTGGCTCTGAAAAGCATCCCGAGGTCGTTGGAATCTTGAGCTATTTTGGTGGCGAGAAGATGGTTTTTTCATCGGCAGAAGATTTTGAATCAAAAAGGGAATTTTTTGAAAAAAATCAGGATAAGACCCCTATTGTGGTCGCACAAACGACCTTTGAATTGCAAGAATGGAAAAAAAGTCAAAAAATTTTCAAAAAACTATATACAAAAGCCAAGTTTTTTGATACAATATGTAATGTTACCGAATTGAGACAGACAGAGGTGGCAGAGCTTTCCGCAAAGTGCGATTTTATGATCGTTATAGGCGGCAAGGATAGCTCGAATACCGAAAAGCTCTATTCGATATGTAAACATAATTGTCCCCGGACCGTGCGGATAGAAAGACCGGACGAGCTGGTGTCAAATAAATTAATCCCACAAAAAATGAATGAGGTGGGGATTGCCGCCGGAGCATCGACACCGGCAGGCGCAATACAGGAGGTATACAAAACCATGAGCGAATTTTCCGAAAACTTTGAGCAGATGCTCGACTCAACGCCAATCAAAACTTTAAATACAGGAGACACCGTTAAGGGAATAGTTACATTTGTTAGCGATTCCGAGATCCAGCTTGACCTTGGTACAAACGTTACCGGTTACATAAAAGCTGAGCAGATCACAGATGATTCGTCGGCAAAGCTCTCCGAGATGTTTAAGAAGGGTGACGAGGTTGAGGCATTTGTTATCCGTGTAAGCGACATTGAAGGCTTTGCAGAGCTTTCAAAGAAGCGCGTTGATTCTGACAAGAACTGGCAGAAGATCGTTGACGCTGCAGAGGGCCGTGAGGTGCTTACAGGAAAGGTCGTTGACGTTGTTAAGGGCGGTGTCAATGTACTTGTAGGTGCAAACAGAGTGTTTGTTCCTGCTTCCCAGACAGGTGTTGCAAAGGACGGAGACCTTGCTTCCATTAAGGGAACAGAAGTTGATCTTTATATTATTGAAATAAAGGGCAAGAGAGCAGTTGGTTCTATCAAGGCAGTTGCTCGTGACGCACGCCGCGCACTCGAGGCAGAGTTCTGGGCAAACATCGAAGAGGGCAAGGTTTATACCGGTAAGGTTAAGAGCCTCACTTCTTACGGTGCGTTTGTTGATCTCGGCGGTGTTGACGGTATGGTTCACAAGACAGAGCTTTCTTGGAAGCCTATTTCTTCTCCCGCAAGTGTAGTTTCTGTTGGCGACGAGCTTACAGTATTCGTTAAGAGCTTTGATGCGGAAAAGAAGAGAATCTCTCTCGGATACAAGACAGAGGATACAAATCCTTGGTACATCTTCAATTCTAAGTATGCAGTAGGCGACGTTGCATCTGTTAAGATCGTTAACATCATGCCCTTTGGCGCATTCGGTGAAGTTACTCCCGGAGTTGACGGACTTATCCACATTTCGCAGATCTCTCAGCAGAGAATCGGCAACCCTGCAGAGGTTCTTAAGGTTGGCGACGTTGTTGACGTTAAGATCATCGCTATTGACGATGAGAAGCAGAAGGTAAGCCTTTCTATCAGAGCTCTTCTTGACGAAGCACAGGCTGTAGAAGAGGCAATGCCCGAGGAAGCAGTTGACGCTGAATAATTAAATTTCGGAGGTGTTGTTTTAATGGCAACACCTCCTTTCAAGAAACGGAGGTAAATATGGAAAGCTATGACATTCTTGCTCCGGTAGAAAACTTTGAGGAAATAAAAAAAGCCGCGGCTATGGCGGCGACCGAGCTCTGTGATGAGGCTGGACTTAAAAGAGGAGATATTTTCGTTGTGGGCTGCTCTTCGTCAGAGATCACGGGCAAGCATATAGGAAAGTTTTCTGCATTTGAGGCGGCACGTGCCGTTTTTGAGGGTATCTATCCAGTGCTTTGCGAAAAGGGAATATATCTTGCAGCGCAGTGCTGTGAGCATCTTAACCGCGCTATCATAATAGAGGCGGAGTGCGCAGAAAAATACGGCTATGATGCCGTTTGCGTAAAGCCCCAGCCAAAGGCGGGCGGCTCTTTCGCTACCGTGGTTTACGATAATCTCAAATGCGCGGTCGCAGTTGAGCATATCAAGGCTCGCGCGGGAATAGATATAGGCGGAACGCTTATAGGAATGCATTTGCGTGACGTTGCCGTGCCCGTGAGACTTTCTATCAGAAAAATTGGTGAAGCAAACATTCTCTGTGCTCGTACAAGACCCAAATACATCGGCGGTCCGAGAGCAATATACGAATAAAAAAGATATCTTGCGGCATACCGCAAGATATCTTTTTTTGTGAATATTAAATCTTTACCGATATGTAGGCGAAAGAGTTCGGCTTGAGTATTACTTCGAGCTTGCCGTCCGCAATCTCAGTAGCAACAGCTCTGCCGTTTTTTGTTTTATCAACTATTGCGAGCTTTACCTTGACGCATGCCTTTCCGAGATCGACCTTTACAGTCTTTGCTTCTTTAACTTTGTCGTCTTCCTCAAAGTAGCAGAGCATAAGACCTGTATTTCCGTTTTCGTCCTTTGCGGCAATAACGCTTACAGCGCCATCGTCACATACCGCGTCACACTCTGTGCCGAGCTGATAGAGCTGTGAGAACATCTTTATCGAGTGATATCCTTTTATGGGATAATAGGTGCGCAGATCGAATGCCGGATTCCAGATAGAGGGTCCGAAATCGTAATACATAAGCATATCGAGAGGCGAGTGCTGACAGCGCATCATAACATCGGCATAGAAAGCCGCTCCCTTTATCTTGCGTATTTGGTCGACACAGTAATTGAGGTTCTTCCAGTCTCTTACGTAATTTATCTCATTTATGATGGTTTCGGTTTCGGTGTATCCGTGCTTATCAAGTATCTCGCGTCCGAGGAATGCGTTTTTAGCGACAGCGGCGGGATTGTTTGAATAATAATGCCAGGAGAGGAAGTCCATAGGAACCTCTCTCTTTTTCATCTCTGCAAGGAAGAGATCTACCCAACCCTCTTCTTTTACATGGTGCGCCGAGGCGGGGCCGCCTATCTTGAGGTGCGGGAAGCGTCCCTTGAGATGCTTTGCCGTGGTCTCGTAAAGGTCATAGAACTGCTCAACGGTACCGCCCCAGCAGGCGTCAGAGCCCTTGAGGTCGGGTTCGTTCCAAATTTCCCAATATTTCAGATTATACTCAAATCCGTCAGCCCAACCCTCGTTGTAGTGCATAATGATATGCTCGCAGATCTCTGCCCATTTCTTAAAATCCTTCGGGGGAAGGGTATTGTACTTCTTCACGAATGCCTCGGGCTTTGATCCGAGACGGTAGAACATCTCTGTTCCCGCATCAAGCGTGTCTTTTACGTACTTATCGGTGATGGCGAAGTCGTAGGATGCGGGGTCGTTTACGTCGGCATTAAAATCAGCAAATATGAATGATACGTCTACCGTGTGATTAAGACCGTAAATATTGAAGAAGGATGCGTCGTGGTTTCTCGCGTAGGGGATTTTGAGCGCCTTGTATGCCTCAAAATTTCCGCGCTTGGGATTCTTTGTAACAAGCGGACCGTTGTTTACCGCGTGCATTATTTTGATCTTGCCGATTTCTTTGCTGTAATTTACCGAAATATTTGCCATAATTGCTCTCCTTACATGTTTAGAGTTTAGCAGAGCTTTGCCGAAACGTAGGCAAACGAGTTTGGCTTGAGCGTTATTTCGAGTGTGCCGTTCTCGGTCGCAGCGGTGAGAGCCTTTCCGTTTCTTGCTTTGTCTACAAGTGAGACCTTGACGTTTGTCGCATTTTTACCAAGAGCTATCTTGACGGTCTTTGCTTCCTTAACGGTGTCGTCTTCCTCAAAGTAGCAGAGCATAAGAGCCGCATCTCCGTTTTCGTTCTTTGCGGCAATAACGCTTACCGCGTCATCGTCACATACCGCGTCGCACTCTGTGCCGAGCTGATAGAGCTGTGAGAACATCTTTATCGAATGGTAGCCCTTGATTGGATAGTAGGTACGAATGTCAAAAATTCCGTTCCAGATAGCAGGACCCGCGTCATAGTACATAAGCATATCAACGGGAGCGTGCTGGCAGCGGAGCATAAAGTCTGCATAGAATGCCGCACCCTTTATCTTTCTTATCTGATCAACGCTATAAGACAGTTCAGGCCAGCTTCTTACGTAATTGAACTCGTTAAGAATGCTCTCAACCTCGCCATAGCCTGTTTTTATAAGAAGCTCACGTACAGCAAAGGCTTTTTCTGCCCCTGCCTTGGGATCCTTTGTGTAAATGTGCCACGAGAAGAAATCAAGAGGCACGTTTCTCTTTTTCATTTCGGTAAGAAATGTCTCTGCCCAAGAAAGATTGTGAGCGAGTGCGGGACCACCTATCTTGAGGTTAGGGAAGCGTCCCTTGAGATACTTTGCGGCAATCTCAAAGAAATCGTGGAATTCTTCGGGTGTGCCGCCCCAACAGTCACCTGATTTGAGGTCGGGCTCGTTCCATATTTCCCAGTATTTAAGACCGTACTCAAAGCCGTCAGCCCA
>JAZSIV010000015.1:0-2350 GCA_045533995.1 Eubacteriales bacterium | reverse complement strand
AATCCTCGTCTATACCTCTTTCAGCAGCAAGCCGGGGATGATTCTTTCTACCATTTGCTTAGCTTCAAGATCAATCTCATAGAGCCGCTGATTGAGCGTACCTTCCGAGAGAAGATTGGTATAGCGACCTTTGCGATGTTCTTTGAGATATTCGAGGTGCATTCTTCCGTACTTGCCAATTTCCTTTTGTTCGGGGAGTTCAAGCAAGGGGTAGTATTGCTCACCTCTGAGTTCATAGGTAATTCCGTTTTGTTCAATGTACTTTTTCATCTTATTGCACCTTCCTTTCCTTTGGTGCTTTAAGTGTACTATAAAGACAGAAAATCTGCAAATGTGCAAAAAAGAAAAATACGAGAAACACCGAAATGTTCTCGTACCTTTCTTCGCCTCCGCAATGCTCGTTATTCTTAATTCTCAGAAACTGTCCTTAAGAACGAGCAGCCGAATACTGCAGTGCTTTTTTGATTATCTCAATGTTTTAACGAATTTTTCTATTCTTTCAAGCGCTTGTGTTATATGCTTTGTTGAGTATGCATAGGAGATTCTGGCAAATCCCTCGCCGTCAGCTCCGAAAGCGGTTCCGGGAACGATAGCGCAGCCAAACTCGTAGAGCAGCCTGTTGCAGAATTCCTCACTCGAAAGACCGAACGAGCCTATATATGGATAAATGTAGAAAGCACCCTCGGGCTCAAAGCACTCTATTCCGATATCGGCAAGACCCTTAAATATAAGACGGCGGCGCCGGTCATATTCTTCAACCATCATCTTTATATCATCGTCTCCGTTGCGCAAAGCTTCAATCGCCGCAAGCTGTGAAGTCGTCGGAGCACACATTATGGCATACTGATGTATCTTTAACATCTGCTCGCACAGAGGTGCGGGAGCACAAAGATATCCGAGGCGCCAGCCCGTCATAGAATATGCCTTGGAAAATCCGCTTGTAATTATTGTTCTTTCCCACATTCCGTCGATAGAAGCGATAGAGGTATGGTTAAATCCGTAAGTCAGCTCGGCATATATTTCGTCTGAAAGAATTACGATATTCGTGTCCCTGAGGACCTCTGCGATCTCCTCAAGCTCATCACGTGTCATAACAGCGCCTGTGGGATTGTTGGGATAGGGAAGAACGAGCATCTTTGTTTTTTCTGTAATAGCGGCGCGCAGATCCTTTGCTGTAAGCTTGAATTTGTCTTCAAGCTTTGTTTCGATTATAACGGGAACTCCGCCTGCCATACGTACAAGTGGAGCATAGCAAACGAACGACGGAGTGGGAACGATAACCTCGTCTCCCGGTTCGATCACTGAGCGCAAGGCAATATCTATAGCCTCGCTTCCACCGACCGTTACTATGATCTCATCTTTGGGATCGTATGATATGTTAAAACGGCGGGTAAGATAATTATTTATTTCTGAACGCAACTCAAACGTACCGGAGTTTGAGGTATAGAAGGTCTTTCCTTTTTCAAGGCTTTCAATTCCTGCCTCTCTGATATGCCAAGGGGTTATAAAGTCGGGCTGACCAACTGTCAGGGCAACTACGTCTTGCATATTTTCAAGCAGGTCAAAGAACTTTCTTATACCTGATTTTTCGGTATTGACGACTACGTTCGAGAGTACCTTAGTGTAGTCTATCATAAGTCGTAATTTCCTCTCTCGTCTACCTCGCTATATCCGTAAATCACACCTTTGTCCTTGTACTTGTGAAGAACAAAGTGTGTGGAGGTGGAAAGTATGGACTCGATCGGGGCAAGCTTCTGTGAAACGAAGTAGGCAACCTCTTTCATAGTCTTTCCCTCGATAAGAACAGAAAGATCATAGGCTCCCGACATAAGATAAACGGACTTTACTTCGGGATAATTAAAGATCTTTTCTGCAATTCTGTCAAAGCCTCTGTCTCTCTGAGGAGTGAGCTTTACGTCGATCATAGCGGTCACGTACTCGCGGTCTGTCTTTTCCCAGTCGATAACAGCCTTGTATCCAAGTATCGTTCCGCTTTTTTCAAGATCATCTATAGCTTTTTCAACATTCTCTTTTGAAGCATCTAGCATAACAGAGAGCTGTTCTGCCGATAGTCTTGCGTCGTCTTCCAAAAGATTAAGTATTTTTTTCTCCATATTATAAGTCCTTTCTTTATTATTTATTATTATGCATTTTTAAGATGTTTTCGTAAGAAAGCCCGTATTTGTTGGCAATATCGCGCGCATAGCTCTTTCCGTCGGGCTTCATGCGAACGATCTTGAAGGAGCGCTTGCCCTCTTCAATGCCTGCCACCAGCGTATCAATGCGGTTGCCGCCGTCGGGGGCGGTACGGGCGTTGATGGCGTCGATTTCAGCAGCCAGCTCGTGGAGG
>JAZSIV010000033.1:0-30834 GCA_045533995.1 Eubacteriales bacterium | reverse complement strand
TTCGTTACGGCTGCGTATTCACTTACACCTTTCTTGATCTTCGTAATTCCCGTAACAATTGCATCAAACTTTGTTATTGCCACTGAGACAGATATTCTTTCTCTCCTTATAACCTTTGCGTTCATTTGGATGGCATTGCTTCTTGTATGCGGTGTAATGGTAACACACGATTATTCAATAGGTAAAAACCTATTAACGGTTTTGGCTACAATAGTGGCTATGATTTGTATAATGTTCATCGCAATACTCTTCTCAACTCTTCTTGGCAAGCTTATAAGCTTTGTTACAAATATTATTGATGAGTTGCAATTCAGAATGTAAAACAGATAGGAGGATGATGATATGAAGAAATTTAATAAAATAGTATCGACTCTCTTAGCTGTTCTCATGCTGTTGAGTTCGTTTAGTGTGCTGACATCTGCTGCCGAAGTATCCGGAACAAAATACGAGAAGAATACTGACAGACAGACGTTAAACTACATGACCGGTAACCTTCTTGATTATGATGAGGAAGGAAAACTCATAATTAATGAAGGTACAGGTGAGCCGATATACGTTGTTGATGAAAACGGCGATAAGATCGTTGTTGACACAGCCGAGGAAAGACTTGAATATATGGATCTTCGTCTTGAAAAAGACGGATACCGTCTGTATATTGATGCTTACTCGGGCGAGGTAGCTGTAGAAAATGTAGAGAGCGGAGAGGTTCTTTTCTCCAATCCCTATGACGTAGCTACTACAAAATCTGCAGATTCCGTTAAGGAACAGCTTCTTTCTCAGATAGTTGTAAAGTATACAAGTACAACTTCTAACGAAGAAAACTTCTTTTACAGCTTTACAGAGGCTGCAAAGAGAGAGCAGATCGATATAAAGAATATTAAAAACGGTATAAGAGTTGAATATTCTATCGGTCGTGAGCAGTCAAAGATACTCCTTCCTATGATGATCGAAAGAACATCGTTTGAAGAAAAGATCCTTGCTCCTCTTAAAGAGGCTTTGGGTGAGGATTCTTACGACTACAGAAAATTTGATGCGTTCTATGTTGACATATTCAAAGAGAACTACACGGGAGACACCCTTGATAGTGCGCTCAGCAAGTATCCGCTTCTCAAGCAGATGGACTTCTATATGCTTGACGGTAAGACGTCTGACGTTGATAAGAATAGACTTGAGCAGTATATCAAGACATACGTTCCGGACTATACCTTCGACAACCTCGATGAAGACCACCTTTTGACAGGATACGTTGCAGAGGACGATAATCCTCCTCTGTTCAGAATGGCTCTTGAGTATACCCTCACTGAAGACGGTCTTTCGGTAAGACTTCCTGCAAACGGTATTCGATTCAACGAAACACTTTACCGTTTGGTAAGCCTTGATATTCTTCCTTATATGGGAGCTGCTGAAAACTCAGGCGCAGGATACACATTCTTCCCTGACGGTTCAGGTACATTGTTTGACCTTGAAAAGATAGTAGATACAAATGCTTCTACTACCGTAACAGCAAAGGTCTACGGACAGGACTTCGCTTATCATACAATTACAGGTAAGCATCAGCAGGAAATAAGATATCCCGTTTTCGGTGTTGTTGATTCTTATGAAAAGGTGATCGGTCAGGAGATCGATGAGGAGACCGGAGACGTAATAAAGGATATTACCGAGACTAAGAACAGAGGTTTTGTAGCTATCGTTGAAGAAGGCGAAGCTATGATGGAGCTCTCCTCTTACCATGAAGTAAGAGCTAACAATTACAGTACTGTTAAGATGACTGTATATCCTCGTCCCCAGGATACATATAACGTTGCAGACGCTATTTCAGTTGGTAACAACAGTGAATGGACAGTTGTATCCTCGAGAAAATATACAGGCAACTATAAGATCAAGTATATCCTTCTTACACCCGATGAGGTTGCAGAGGAAAAGGGAATTAAAGATTATTATGAGTGCTCATATGTTGGTATGGCTTTCGCTTACCGCGACTACCTCATAAAGAACGGAACTCTTACAAAGCTTACAGCAGACGATGTTTCAAAGGATATTCCTCTTTATATTGAAACGTTCGGAACGATTCCCACTGTTGAAAGATTCCTTTCTATTCCTGTAAACGTAATGACACCTCTTACATCGTTCGAGGATGTTCAAACGATGTATAGTGACCTTTCCGCAAAGGGTATAACCAATGTCAATTTCATTTTGACAGGATATGCAAACGGCGGAATGTACTCCACTGTTCCTTACGGTCTTAAGTGGGAAAAGGCAGTTGGCGGAAAGAGCGGCTTTGAGGAGCTTCTCGAATATGCTAAGAAGGAAGGATTCGGAATTTATCCCGACTTCGACTTTGCATACATTTCATCTACAGGTCTTTTTGACGGTGTAACTCTTAACGATCACATCGTAAAGACCATAGATAACAGATATGCTAATAAGCGTGAGTACAGCGCAACAAAGCAGACATATATAAGCTACTTTGAACTTGCGGTATCTCCTGCTTACTATAACAGATTCTATGAAAAGCTGACATCTAAATATCTTGATTATGAGCCTATCGGAATTTCCGTTTCTACACTCGGAAATGCCCTTAACAGTGACTTCGATGAGGATGAGCCTTACAACCGTGAGGATGCAAAGAAGTATACGATGCTGGCTCTTGAGTATATGGCAGACAATTATGCAAGCGTTCTCGCTTCCGGCGGTAACTCTTACACATGGAAATATCTCGACCATATAACAGAGGTAGCACTTGACTCCAGCCGTTATGCACAGGCTGCAGCAGCAGTTCCTTTCCTTGGAATAGTTCTTCACGGCTACGTTCAGATGGCAGGTGATCCTATCAATATGGAAGGAAACCTCAATTATGCACTTCTTAAGTCTATCGAAAGCGGTGCGTCACTTAAGTTTATTTTGTCCTACCGCAATACAGATAACCTTAAGGACTTCCAGGATCTCAGCCAGTACTACTCTATCAGATACGACATCTGGTTTGATGACGTTGTAAGCCTTTACAGCGAGCTTAATTCTGTACTTGCTTCTGTTCAGACATCTACAATCGTTGACCATAAGTTCGTTGAAGGAACACGTGTTCCCGATGCGGATGAATTAATGGCAGATGCTGAGGCGGCAATTCAGGAAGCAATCAAGCTTGAAGAAGCTCTTGCACAGGCTGCCGGTGACAAAGAGAGAGTTGATTTCAGAAATGCTCGTTTGAACATAATGACAAACTACAGCGCTCTTGAGTCAACAGTTGATTCTCTTAAGAAAGCAGTAGATACCCTTAAGAATGTTGAAACAACAGGTGAGGGCGGAGCTACGGTTAAGATTGCAAGAAGCGAAGAGCTTGCAAAGCTTGTTAAGGATTATACAGAGGCAAAGGCTATGCTTGATACTCTCAATGCTGAGCTTGAAGAGCTTAATAAGGATACAAGCGCAAATGCCGCAGCTATCAAGGATAAGAATGCCGAGATAGAAAAGCAGACAAGTGCTTGCACCAAGGCTCTTAATACGGCAGTAAGATTTGTTAACGATATTTACAGACAGACAGATAGCATCGTTAAGACTCTTAACACACTTAAGGCAAATGCAGAGGCTGCAAAGGAAGCGATCGAGCTTCTTGAAACAAAGGAAGACATTATTCCCGAGTTCCTCTCTGAGCTTAAGGTTAAGGCAGATGCAATAATCAAGGCGTACGATGCTAACAAGGCTCTTCTTGATGAAGTATTAAGCTTCACACAGACAGCAGTTTTCAATGCTGTTGACGGAAAGCTTGAGGGAGTTGAAAAATATGAGCTTCCCAAGGAAAACACAGCTGTAGAAAATACTGAAGAGGTTGAAGAAGATGTTGTTAACAAGTATCAGTCTGACGATAACAAGATCGCATACGTAGAGTATGAAAACGGAGTTGCATTCTTGCTTAACTTCAACAACTATGACGTAAAAACAGTTTATAACGGAACCACATATACAATTGGGTCTTATGACTACGTTGTTATTGGTTTAGCAAAATAATGAAAGGGAGGTAATATCATGACTAAAGAGTTAAAAGTTAAGGCACCAAAGAAAAAGAAGATAGCCTCTCTCGAAAAAAAGAAGGCACGCGCCGGATGGATATTCGTTCTTCCTTTCATTATCGGTTTCGTATTAATATATCTTCCTATCGTTTTTGATTCGTTAAGATATACCTTTAATACAATCAAAACTATACCCGGATCGCAGGGAGGCGGCTTTGTGCTGATCCCTGCGGGCTGGACCAACTACAGCAATGCGCTGTTTGTTGACCCTGATTTCGTTCAGGTTCTTCTTAAAGGACTTCAGAGCATGGCATTCGATATTCCTATGATTTTGATATTCTCGCTGTTTATGGCGGTACTTCTTAATCAGAAGATGGCAGGAAGAGCAGTTTTCCGTGCAATATTCTTCATTCCTGTTATTCTTTCAACAGGTCTTATGGAATCAATCGAAGCGCAAAACGTTCTTGGTGATTACATGGATTCAGCAGAAGGAATTGAGGACGGCTCGGGCGGAAGTGCCGCAAATGATATCGTAAGTGCGATGGACTTTGAAGCGCTTTTCGCAAACATGGCGGTTGGTACAGAGCTTGTTGAATACGTTGTAACGGCTATCAACAATATCTATGACATTGTAAACCGTGCAGGTGTTCAGATCCTTATCTTCCTTGCGGGACTTCAGTCTATTTCTCCTGCGATATATGAGTCGGTTCAGATCGACGGAGCTACCTCATGGGAGACCTTCTGGAAGATCACATTCCCGATGATAAGCCCGATGATCCTTGTTAATGCAGTGTATACGATAATCGATTCGTTCACGACTGATTCCAATGAAGTAATGGTATATATTTCGAATATATATAACAACACGGCGGGCGGTAACGTTATCAGCTCCGCAATGTCTTGGATGTACTTCTTGCTCGTTATTGCGATTATTGCAGTTGTTGCTCTCGCGTTCTCTGCATTCGTATTCTACCAGAGGAAAGATTAAGAAAGGAGGAGTATAAATGAACGCACAAAATCTTGAAAACAAACCAAAAGTAAAAAGAGAATCAAAAAACAAGATTAAAGTTGAGTTTGACAGAACTCCTCTGAAAGAAAGACTTAAGGCAAAGTTCTTATCTATGTTTTTCCTTAAGAAGGTGGTATTCTACATCTTCAGACTGGTACTTCTTATAGGTGTATCGTATATCGTTCTTTTCCCGTTCTTTACAAAGATCGCAGGTTCTTTCATGGCACCTGAGGATTTCGTAGACGTAACGGTAAGACTTATTCCTAAGAACTTCTCGATCGATATATACAAAGCCGTATGGACAGAGCTTAATTATCTTGAAGCATTTAAGAATACCTTGATTCTTTCCTTGAGTACCGCGCTTATTCAGACATTTATTTGTTCGTTTATCGCGTACGGTCTTGCAAAGTTCAAGTTTAAGGGAAATAACTTGATATTCTTGCTTGTAATATTTACGCTTGTAGTTCCTCATCAGACATTGCAGCTTTCAATGTATATGTCTTTCAGATATTTTGATATCTTCGGAATAGTTCAGTTCCTCTCCGGCGGCGGTATAGATGTGTTTGGACACACCATCCTTGAAGGATTTGATATTATTCCTGAGGCTTGGGATAAATTTAGTGCAAACGGTATAAACCTCACTAACACATTCTGGCCTTTGATAATTCTTTCTATCGCCGGCCTCGCATTTAAGAACGGTCTTTACATATTCATGCTCAGACAGTTCTTTAGAGGTGTTCCGGACGAACTTGAGGAATCAGCATATATTGACGGCTCGGGAGTTCTTCACACATTCTTTACGATCATTCTCCCATTGTCGGTGCCTATGATGATAACAGTATTCCTGTTCTCGTTCTCATGGCAGTGGACAGACGACTTCTATACAAATTTCCTCTTCCCGACATCAAAGACAATTCTTATGCCTACGATCATAGACGTTCCTTCGTCCTTGACAACAGACTATGCCGGACAGAATCTCTACTATGCAGCAATCAAGAATACTTGTGGTATTATGATAATTGCTCCGCTTATAGTAATGTATCTCTTCTGTCAGAAGTATCTTGTTCAGGGTATTGAACGTTCCGGTCTTACAGCAGATTGATTTGTTGGTAAAATTTGGGACTGCAACAAAAGTTGCAGTCCCTTTTTTATTAATTTTTTTTATTTAATGATTAATTGTTATTGACTAAAATGTTTTTTTATGATAAAATAAAAGTGGTTTTTTATAAAAAAAGAAAGATGGAGATTTTTATGGAAAAATTAACAAGAAAATATGGTCTTATTACCGCAATATGCATGGTAGTAGGAACTGTTATCGGATCCGGTGTCTTCTTTAAGGCACAAAACGTTCTTAACGCAACCGGTGGAAATATGCCGCTCGGTATTGCGGCATGGGCGATTACTGGTCTTATTATGATCATCTGCTCAGCACAGTTTGCTGTAATGGCAACAAAGTATGAGCGCGTCAGCGGCGTAGTTGACTATGCTGAGGCTACTTGTGGCAAGAAATATGCTTATTATCTTGCTTGGTTTATGGTAAATATTTATTATCCCGCTATGACATCTGTTCTTGCATGGGTTTCTGCAAGATATATGGGCGTTATTTTCGGCTGGGATATCGTAGGACCCCGTGTTATGGTTCTTGCGGGATTCTTCCTTATTACATCGTATACCATAAACGCTCTTTCTCCTAAGGTTGCAGGAAAATTCCAGGTTAGCGCAACGGTTATAAAGTTTATACCCATTTGTCTTATGGCAATTGTAGGTACAATAGTTGGTTTGGCAAACGGAACACTTACCGGCAACTTTACAAACGTTGTTACAGAGGCTGTTGGCGGAACTGTTGGAAGCGGTTTGTTTGCTGCAATCGTAGCTACTGTATTCGCATATGAGGGCTGGATCGTTGCTACTTCGATCAATGCAGAGCTTAAGAATCCTAAGAAGAACCTTCCTTTGGCTCTTATCATAGGTTCATTTATCGTAGTTCTTACATACATTTTGTATTACGTAGGCGTTGCAGGCGGAGCTTCAAACGAGGTTCTTATGTCTGAGGGCGCAACAACTGCTTTCACAAACATTTTTGGTGGAGTAGGCGGAGCTTTACTTAATATTTGTATTGTAATTTCTTGTCTTGGTACGCTCAACGGTCTTATGGTAGCTGTTACACGTGGTATGTATGCTATCGCAGAGCGCGGTAACGGTCCTAAGGTAGAGGTATTCTCTCAGGTAGATAAGACAACAAATATGACAACTAACTCTTCAGTTTGGGGATTGTTCGTATGCGCTGCTTGGTTGCTTTACTTCTATGGCGCAAACCTTTCTCCCGATGGCGGTTGGTTTGGCTTGTTCAACTTTGATTCCTCCGAGCTTCCCATAGTAACCATATATGCTATGTATATTCCTATGTTTATTATGTGGATGAAGAAAGAAAAGGAGCTTGGAACAGTAAAGAGATTTGTTCTTCCGATCCTTTCTATTGTGGCATGTCTGTTTATGATGTTTGCAGCTGTTTATGCTCACGGAATCACACCCTATCTTGCAGCAAAAGAAGCAGGAACATTCTCGTTCCCCGTACTTTTCTACATAATTGTATTTGCTGTAGTTATTATTGCAGGATCATTCTTTGCAGGCAAAAAGGCTAAAAAAACCGAAGATAAGACCGAAGAATAATAATTAAATAGATATGTTAAATAAAAAAGTGCTTATAACGAATGTTATAAGCACTTTTTATTATTAACTATTTTTTCTTTCTTAGCTCTGAAAAGAAGTCGGACAATAGCTGCTTGCATTCTTCTTCGCAAATTCCGCCGCATACTTCAAAAGCATGGTTAAGAGGATACGAGTTAATGTTAAACAGGCTTCCGCAAGCTCCAAAGCGAATATCGTTTGCGCCGTAAACAACTCGGTCGATTCTTGAATTGACGATTGCACCTGCGCACATAGCACAAGGCTCGAGCGTAACGTATAGGGTGCATCCGAACAGCCGCCATCCGCCGAGCCTTTTGCAGGCAGCCTCTATGGCGGCGATTTCCGCGTGCGCTGTCGAAAGCTTTTGAGTTTCGCGCAGGTTGTATCCCTCTGAAATTATCTCGCCATCCTTTACTATGACAGCCCCTATTGGAACCTCGCCCATACTTGCCGCCTTTTTAGCAAGCTCTATGGCAGTATTCATAAAATAAATATCATCTTTAATACTTGTCATAATCCACCGTTTTATAAAGTTATCATATCAAAAAATAAATGATGGGAAAATTAAGAGTATAATCATTTTTCCAATAGCCGCAATTGTAAAAATCAACACGGATGTGGATAGAAAGAATTTTTTTGCAACTTCAAATGATGTTGGCTTCTGTATATAGTCGGGAGTGCTTTCGACAATAACCTCAAAGCATCCTGTGCTGTATACGTCTTTCTTTGATTTTGACTTAATAATAAAGTAAATTATAGATGCAGCTCCGGCAACAAAAAGTATTGCTTCAAAAATCACAAAAATACGTGTTGCGACTATCTGGTCAAGGTTTGCGAGAAGAACAGACTGAAATACGCCGAAAAGATTATTGGTGAAATGTATTAAAATTACACACACTATTGAATTTGTTTTAGTGTAAGCATATCCAAGTACTATTCCTGCTATCACCGTGTAGAAAATTTGCGCGGGGTTTTCGTGCATCAGCCCAAAGAGAATGGCGGAGGAAACAATTGCAAAGGTCTTTCCGTAGGGTAAGAGGTTTGAGAGTACTGTGCCTCTGAACAAAAGCTCCTCAAAGATGCCCGGGATAATAGCAGTCGTGAAGATGGCAAGCACTATTTCATAGGGCTTCATTTTTTCTGTTGGAGTGAGGGTATCCTGCATTGTATCGGCAAAATCAAAAAAGGAGATCAGTATTCCATTGATCTGTGAGGCACAGAAAATAATTGTAACCGAGGCGAGAATAATAAGCGGGGTGCTTTTGGGGAGCTTAGTTCTAAAGCCTATCGGTCTGATCCTTACGTCCTTGTTCATCAGTCTGAATATTATCAGAGGAATAAAAAAGACAAGCGAATAAAGAATACCGTATGAAATCCTATATAAAGTATACGCTACTTCGGGACTGAAGATAGAGTAAGAGGCAGTTGAGATCAATGAACCGAAGATAACAAGAAACGGGGTAATCAGGCAAAGCATAATGATCATCGCTATGCCAATGTGGGAAGCCGTATTTTTGAATTCCTTATCAAACAGCATTTATACGGAAACCTCCTATTGCATATTTTAGCTTAATTATACTTCACGAGGGCATAATTGTCAATGGTTTTATGTTTTGAAAAATTATATAAAATCCTTGATAGGAGTGCAAATTTATGTTAAAATATTAATAAGTCTTTTTGAAAGGTGATCAAAATGAAGCTTACAAAATGGTATATAAAAAGCAACAAAATACCGTCGGGAAAATGCTTTGCCATAATTTCCGATCTGCACGGGAGCGACCCCAAAAAAGCAGTTGAATATCTCAGAGAGCTGAATCCCGATATGATATTTGCTCCAGGCGATATTTTTGAAGTTTTTGATGACCGCTTTATAGAGAAAAATGAAAAGGGAGCAATTCTTTTAAGCGAGGCGGCAAAGATCGCACCTGTCTTTTATTCTATTGGAAATCACGAGATAGGCGGGACACAGTCGGGCCTTGTAAAGTGCGGACTTAAAAAGCAGGGATCGTCCAAGTGGAATGAAAGAGGAGAGAAATGTGTTTTGGAGTGCGGCTGTACTTCGCTTAATAACACATATTCTGTATTTGACGGTATTGCTATCGGCGGTCTGACCTCGGGCATTCTTAACGATGACTGCAAGCCTGAGCTTTCGTGGCTCGATGAGTTTTGTGCTCTTGCGCTTCCTAAAATATTGTTGTGTCACCACCCCGAATATTATGAAAAATATCTTGCGGGGAGGGATATTGACCTTATTGTGAGCGGTCACGCGCACGGTGGACAGTGGAGATTTTTTGGCAGAGGTGTTTTCGCGCCGGGGCAGGGAATATTTCCGAAATATACGTCGGGTGTTTACGACGGAAGGCTTGCAGTAAGCCGCGGACTTAGGGAGGCAGGATCAATTCCAAGAATATTTAACAGCACAGAGGTAATGGCTGTAATAATAAAATAATTGCAACCTACATCGTGCTAAGTTGCAAATACGGTTGACTTTTTGATAAAAATGATATATAATTATGAGGTTATGATTTATAATGAAAAACAAGGAGGAGATACGTATGATAAAGCTTAATGAAAAAGGTGTTTATCTCGTTGACGGCAAGGTTTCTGCAAGTGCGGATATGTCACCTTGCGAGGCGAGAAAAAATACTATTGCTTATTCTATACTTTCATCTCATAATATAGGTGACGATAAGGATCTTAAGATAAAATTTGATGCTCTTGTATCGCACGATATAACCTACGTTGGAATTATTCAAACGGCACGCGCAAGCGGTCTTCGTGAATTTCCGATTCCGTATGCTATGACAAACTGTCATAATTCACTTTGCGCGGTTGGCGGAACGATAAACGAGGACGATCACGTTTTCGGTCTTTCTGCGGCAAAAAAATACGGCGGAATATACGTTCCCGCAAATCAGAGTGTAATACACTCCTATGCCCGTGAGGAGCTTGCCGGATGCGGCAAGATGATCCTTGGCTCGGATTCTCATACAAGATACGGTGCCCTCGGAACGATGGGCGTCGGCGAGGGCGGCCCTGAGCTTGTAAAACAGCTTCTTAAAAATACATATGACATAAAAGCTCCTGAGGTCGTGCTTGTGTATCTTACAGGTAAGCCCCGTCGCGGTATCGGTCCGCACGACGTGGCAATTGCACTTGTCGGTGCCACCTTCGCAAACGGGTTTGTTAAAAATAAGGTGCTTGAATTTGTTGGCCCCGGTGTGTCTGAGCTTCCGATAGATTTCAGAAACGGTATTGACGTTATGACCACCGAGACGACCTGCCTTTCTTCAATTTGGGCGACTGATGAGATAACCAAGAAGCATTATGAGGCGCACGGACGCCCCGAGGATTACCGTGAGCTTAAGCCCGGTAAGGTAGCATATTACGATTCTATGATCGAAATAGATCTTTCCAAGATGGAGTCAATGATAGCGCTTCCTTTCCACCCTTCTAATGCATATACCATTCACGAATTTTGCGCAAATGCAAAGGAGATACTTGCGAAGGTAGATGCAGAAGCGAAAAAGAAATTCCCAAAATCAAATCTGAACCTTGCTTCAAAGGTGACAGAGGACGGAAATGTTCTCGCCGATCAGGGAATTATCGCAGGATGTGCGGGCGGTATGTTTGACAGCATTGATGAGGCGGCTGCAATTCTTCGTGATAAGAGCTGCGGAAACGGATATTTTTCGCTTTCGGTTTATCCCACAAGCGTTCCTGTTTCACTTGAGCTTACTAAAATCGGTGTTTCGGCAGAGCTTCTTTCTGCAGGTGCCGTTATCAAGCCCTCTTTCTGCGGTCCATGCTTCGGTGCAGGTGACGTTCCCGCAAATAACGGGCTTTCGCTCCGCCATACCACAAGAAACTTCCCGAACCGCGAAGGCTCAAAGCCGGGAGAGGGACAGATATCGGGTGTCGCACTTATGGATGCGCGCAGTATCGCGGCAAGTGCGGCAAATGGCGGTGTGATCACTGCGGCGACCGATATAGATTACGATTACACTCCCCACGAATATCATTTTGATAAGTCTGTTTATGAAAAGCGCGTTTATTACGGTTACGGTAAAGCAGACGAGAATGCGGAGCTTATCCTTGGTCCTAATATCACCGATTGGCCCGCGCAGTACGAGCTTGCAGATAATCTGCTTGTAAAGCTTACAGCAGTAATTCACGATCCCGTTACAACGACCGACGAGCTTATCCCTTCGGGAGAGACCTCGTCATACCGTTCTAACCCTCTCCGCCTTTCTGAATTTGCCCTCTCGCGTCGTGTTCCCGAATACGTTGGACGTTGCAAAGAGGTTGCAAAGACAGAGGCAGATAGAAGAAGCGGTGTAAATGTTGATGAAATCTCTGCGGTGCTTACAAAGGTGGGCAAAGCTGACGAGATCGCAAACACACAGTTCGGCTCTTGTATCTTTGCAAACAAGCCCGGTGACGGCTCAGCGCGTGAGCAGGCAGCTTCCTGCCAGAAGGTGCTTGGCGGATTTGCAAATATTTGCTATGAATTTGCTACAAAGCGTTACCGTTCAAACTGCATAAACTGGGGTATTCTTCCTTTCACGCTTGATCCTGATACAAAATTTGAGTATGAGGTCGGCGATTACGTCTTTGTTGGCGATATCCGTAAGGGAATTCTTGAGGGAAGAGAAGAATTTGATGCCAAGGTTGTGCGTGCTGACGGAAACGTTGAGGATATAAAGCTCTACGTCAAGGGACTTACTCCTGACGAAAAGGACATAATCCTCGACGGCTGCCTTATGAACTATTATAAGAGAAATAACGGATAAGGGTTTTTCCTACCTTTCTTGGAAAAAAAGGTAGCAGGTTTTTCCTACCTTTCTTGGAAGAAAGGTAGCCAAAGAACTTCCTGACGACTTTTTGGGGGATAAAACCAAAACCCTCACACTAAATTTAGTTAGACGATATTTTTTAATTAATAAATCTATTGAAAGGTTTTTGAAGATACATAAGAAACTTTTTTCAAAAAGTTTCTTATGAAAAAATCATTGAAAAGTTTTTGAAGGTCAAGGAAACTTTTTTCAAAAAGTTTTTTATGAAAAACAAATAATTTTCCAAAGAATTCGGAGGTATTGAATTATGGAAAAGATTAAAATGACGACGCCGCTTGTTGAGATGGACGGCGACGAGATGACAAGGATCATCTGGAAGATGATCAAGGACGAGCTTCTTTTTCCCTTTATAGATCTTAAGACCGAATATTATGATCTCGGACTTGTAGAGAGAGAGAAGACAAAGGATAAGGTAACATTTGATAGCGCGTATGCAACGCAGAAATACGGTGTTGCAGTAAAGTGTGCGACAATTACACCGAACAAGCAGAGGGTTGAGGAATACAATCTTTCCGAAATGTGGAAGAGCCCCAACGGAACTATCCGTGCTATTCTCGACGGAACTGTTTTCCGCGCACCTATACTTATCGATTCTATAAAGCCTGCGGTAAGAAACTGGAAGAAGCCGATTACCATCGCTCGTCACGCTTACGGTGACGTTTACAAGGCTACTGAGTACAGAGTCGAGGGAGAGGGAAAGGCAGAGCTTGTATTTACTGGTAAGGATGGAACAGAATTCAGAGAGACTATCTACGACTTTGAGTGCGGCGGTGTGCTTCAGGGGCAGTACAATAAGGATTCGTCCATTATATCCTTTGCACACTCCTGCTTTAAGTTTGCAATAGACACCAAGCAGGACCTTTGGTTCTCGACCAAGGACACGATCTCAAAGAAATATGACCAGACCTTCAAGCTTTTTTTCCAAGACATCTACGAAAAGGATTATAAGGCAAAGTTCGAGGAGCTCGGAATTACATATTTCTATACCCTTATAGATGATGCGGTAGCACGTGTTATCAGAAGTGAGGGCGGATACATTTGGGCATGCAAGAACTATGACGGAGACGTAATGTCCGATATGGTATCGACCGCATTCGGATCGCTCGCTATGATGACCTCCGTTCTCGTATCTCCCGACGGAAAGTATGAGTACGAGGCGGCACACGGCACGGTTACAAGACATTATTACAGATATCTCAAAGGAGAGGACACCTCGACCAACCCCATGGCAACAATATATGCTTGGTCGGGAGCACTTCGCAAGAGAGGCGAGCTTGACGGCATCGCAGAGCTCGTTGATTTTGCCGATAAGCTTGAGGCGGCTTGTATTGCAACTCTTAACGACGGAATTATGACAAAGGACCTTGTTGGACTTGTGAGCGAGGGCTATACCGCAACGGCTGTAAATACTATCGGATTTATCAAGGCTATCAGAGAAAGACTTGAAAAGTCGCTTGCATAATATAAAAGAAAGTGGGCTGTCGCCAAGGCGACAGCCCTTTTTATATTAGGTTAAAAATCGTACTTTTGTGCGATCTTTTCTATTTTTGACGGAATTTTTGACTGTATACTTGCCATAAGGTCGCAATATTTGTCAAAGAGCTTGTCGGAAAGCTCGGTATTCTCGTCAATTATAAGCATTGCGGCAAGATACATCGCCGCGGGGCTGACAAACTTTTCGTCATAGGGAAAATCAAATTCAAGGGGAAGGCGGACACAGTCGGGTTCGGCGGGGGTGTCAAGACCCTTTGCTTCATAATATGCTTCCACTATCGGAGCTACCTCTGTGCAGAATGCGGCAAGCAGATAGGGGGCCCTTTCCTCGTAATCGTCATTTTCCTCGCTGTCAGCCACCTCGCCAAGCTGATACATAGCGCGGACGTAGATGTCTTTGTTTGTCATTTCTCACTCCTTATGCGATAACAAGGTCGAGAAGTACCATTTCTGTGGGATAAACGACCTTTGCGCCGTAGAGGTGAAGACCCTTTACAGCATCGGAGAATCTCTTTTCGGGGCGGTATGCCTCAATTTCAGAAAGCTGCTCCGCAAACGCGATAGCGCGCTTTGTTCTTACAAGACACTTGTGATGCTTTTTGTCGGAAACGTCCTCGGTTGCAATGTTGCTTGAAACGAAGAGCTTGCAGCCGCCGATGCTGCCAAGACAGCCTGCCTCAAGAGCAGAGGTGTTGTCTGTTGCAAGATTTACCTTTGCCTTGAGGATAAGTGCCGCTACCTCGGGAGAGACCTCGATAACTACCTCGTGCGCGTCGGTAACGTTGTTGGCGTAGAGCTTTGTTCTCGCATCGATTATAAGGTCAACGATATTCTCAATCGATGCCGCGGCGCTTGAAATTGTGTTTCCTGCCTCGGAGTAGAGAGAGTAGATATATTTATCCGCTTCGTTTGCGAGCGAGCTTGCGGCGATCTTCATAGCGGCATTCATAAGCTTGGGTGAGCACTGCGCTCTGTCGATATCGTCGATCTGGAAGTTGAAGTATTTAGCCTGATCGATGGCGAGCTCCTTAACTGTGTCGGAGAGTGCCTGAGCCATTGACATATCAGTGTTTTTGGTGTAGTCGTTTACGTCAACGGCACCAACACCGCATATCTTTACAACGGCACCTTTGTTTTTGATATCGCCCTCAAAATCACGATTGCAGTTTGTAACGGCAATATACTGCTTGTCAAGCTCTGTATAAAGATTTTCGCTCCATATTGTAGGAATAAAATTTGTAATAGCCATAGTATAGATCCTTTCGTTTTATCAGTTCCATTTTTTCATGGAATCTAAAATTTTTTTATAATTTGTTCTTACTTCGTCGCGTGACATTGCTCTTACCTCATCGGGTGTAAAAAAGCTTTCTGTTATTTCGCGTCCGAGTGCACCGGTGCTTGCAGCACCGTTTTTTTGATTGATTTTTGCCGCTGCCTCAAGGCGGGAGAGAGCCTTCTTTTCGTACAAGGCGTATGCGGCTGCCAAGGGAATACCGGCGCGAACGCTCTCCCAGACCGAATCGGGAATATTTGAGGGATTTTGATTTGGAAAAAGCGCGGAGAATTCACCAAGCTCACGGCTCATTCGCTCGAAAGCCGATCTCTTTTCATCAAGCTCACGGCGCATATCCTCAAGCTCCTTTTTGAGTGATTCTACCGTTTCCTCGTCTCTCACGTTCTCTGTCTCTTTTGAAGTCGACTTTTCTTCGGGAACAGTCAAGGGGAGCTCTTTTTCCTCTTCGTCGAGATCATATTCCGTTATGACTTCATCAGCGTCGGTAAGCTCTTCTTGAGGTTCTCCGACAGGGAGTATTTTTTCCTCGTTGATCATTATCTCATCATTCATTTGTCTTTTCTCCTTTTTCTTTTTGCTCGAGAAGGTCTATAAGCTCCTGACGGTTCAGAACAAGACCTGCGGGAAGTCGTCTTACGTATTCGGCGGGAGTTATATATCCGCCGTCAAGCAGCTTGTCAAGCATATTCTGCGCTCCTGCCGCGCTGTAACGGCTGACCTCAAGTATATCTACTCTTGCACGGAGCAGGGATGCTCTAAGCAAGGAGAAATCCACCGAATATGCTTCTGTTACACCGTCTTTTTCGCAAAGCAACATTCTCTCGCGTGGATAGTATGCGCACATCATATCTGCCCAAATATCCGCAAGATCCTCAAGACAGGTATGTAATGACGAGCGCACCTGATGAAGAGGAATGCGCGACGTTTCCTGAAGGGCAAGTATCGCACTTGTATTAAGCGCCTGCTCATCTCCGAGGGCTGATTCGGTCGCTCCCATAAGGTCCTTTGTGGTATTAAGAGTATTTTCGATGAGGTCGAGATAATGATCCTGCATCTTGCCAACTCCAACTACCGAAACCGCGTCGGAAATACTTCCGCCGCCAACTGCGGCTATTGCCTCACCGACACCGTTCGACCATTCGGGAATTCTTGATTTATCGTAAACAACCTTTGAAAATGCCGTATCGGTCATATGCTTCATAACCATAGCATAGGCGCGATTGAGATATTTCTGGTTGGAAATAAGGGATGTTATGGGAGAGGTTCCGTGAAAGCTGTTTTTCGTCGTATACCAGTTGAAATATGCAACAGGATACAGCTTGCAAGCAGTCTTAACCCGACAGATCACGGCAGAGCGCGTTGATTTTTCAAAGACAACGTATCCGTCCTCTCGCCAGAATTTTATAATATAGGTCGCTTTCTCGCTCTCGTCACATTCAAGCTCGTATTCGGAGAGATTTCCCGATTGAGAGCCCTCGACCTTGTCCGAAACGATATTTCTTATATCTTCCTCACTCGCTCCGTGTCTTCTCGCTTCTTCGCGTAATGAAATCACGCTTTTTCTCCCGGCAAGGATTATGTAATCCTGCGACTGGATGTCGGGACAGTTAACGTCGGAAAGAAAGAGGTTTACGTTGTCGATAACCTCTGTCGTAATGTCGCCCGTGAAATCCTGAGCGTTTTTAACGTTCTGATCCCAATAGCAATAGAGAACTCCGTCTCCGCTTACGGCGGCATCATAGAGAACAGAGTATATCTTATTGTTCATACGGTCCTTTTCCCAACGGTAGGCAACGTTTTTATTCATACCGTCAAGGCAGGATTTAAGTAGCTCTGCATCTGCCTTTCTTTCAAGGAATGGCATATTTTCCGCCGTGTATCGGATAGAAATGTCAGACGATGCGACACTGCATACCAGATAATCGGTTATTCTTCTGATTATGTTGAAAACCGGCTTTGGCAGATCCTCGGTGTGCGTGGCATACCACTGGTCACCTCTGAAGAACCTTTCGTTTTGACGTACAGTCTCGTAAAGACCGATCCTTCGCTTGTACTCTTTGCCTGCTTCATACTGCTCCCAAGCCTTTGATTTGATCTTCATTTTGTTAATTACCTTTCTTTTTTATTATGCCTTTGCCCAGATCGCCGTACCGTATATCTTTTGCCGAGCGTCTCCGCCTGCAGAAATACGAAGAGAGGTGTAGCAAAATCTGTGTGAGTTTATACGTTTCTGAATGCTTATTGGGAAATGCTTTTCGCTCTCAAAGGAAATTTCACTTATAGCTTTGCCGTCCGACATACATTTGACGTTCACCTCGCCGCCGTCAAGATCTGCTTCGAGCAGCATACCATAAAGCCTTTTCTTGTTGCCGTTTATGAAAAGGTCTGTCGGGTGGGTCACAAACTCCGCAACGATTTCCGATTCCTTTCCGTCACTGTAGGTGTCCTTGTAAAGAGAATCGTCAAAAAGATATACCGTATCATAGGAAACAAAGCCCATCTTGCCGTTTGATGAGAAGAAATAATCTGCTCTTATCCCACTGAATCTGTACCAGTTATCTGTATCAAGATTGTAGACCCAGACCGTGTCGCTTTCATCGTTTGGGTCGGAAAAGAAAAGCTCTGAGGTAGGCTTGTTTAAGAACATTATCGCGTTATCGAAAAACGATCTGTCAAGTCGGCTGTTTATCTTTTGTGATATGCATTTCGCATTACACTCGTTAAGCTCGTCGGTGTCTGTGCTCCAACGAAGTATTTCTCCGTCTCCTACACAGATAGGATCGTTTCCGCACATTATTGCAGCGCCGTCAGAGGTGCAGCCGTGCGACGAGTTTATGGTGATAGCTTCAAGCGGCTCTCCGTCGCCCGCGGGGCTTGATGACATCCAGGTGTCACCGTCGGTAAAAATGAGCAATCTGTCATAATGACGGCTGACCGCAGTTATTCTTCTGCCCTCGCGTCCGACTGTAAATGCGGCATCCACGGGGATATAAAGATCTGCTGTGTTTGTGTATACCTTTTTTGATTCGAGGAGCGATTCTTCGTCTATGCTGTGCGAACCGAACATAAGATTGTTCCGGACTCCACCCCATAGGAACAGTCTGCTGTCGGTCAGTCCGCCGTACACAACAGAGTGTTTGCATGAGAAGAGTTTTGAACAGTCGATCTCCGAGCTGTCTACTGTAAGAAAAAGCTCAACACGGTCACCGACGTTCAGGCCAAGGACACAGACGCTCATAAGCTCAAGATCAAAATAGTAGCTTGACGTATCCGTCAAAAGCTTTCCGTTCACGTAAACGGCATCTATTGAAGAGATCACGTATTTAACACAGAGATATATCAAGGGCTCCATCACGTTGTAGGTCATTCTTATATGTCTTGTGGTGTAATTCAGAGGCTCGTAGTCTTCTCCAACGGTTGCATTGGGCCAATCCTTTCCGCAAAGAGGTGCATAGCCCTCGACGGAGCTTACCGCATTTGGACTTACCCTATATATTCCGCTTCCGTCCATAAGATATAGCTTCGCATCAAAAAAGATGAAGCTTGCATCACCCTCGCGGGTGTCGACGTATCCTATATTTGCGGGTGAGCTTTTGTTTGAGTCAAGAGAAAATACGGTGCTTTCGGATAAAATGAAGGTATGCTGCTCCTTGTCAAGCTCGCCAGACCAGATAGCCCTTACTTTAGATGAGCATTTGGCGATAGGTGCAAATCCGCACCGTTTTTCAAGAGTTCCGTCGGGAAGGATCCTGAAGTTCGTCATATCGTATGCTGACGACGTTTTTTCAAGCGACGTAGTCGCATCAATTCCCTCAAAGCCCTTTATTTTGGCAGAGGCAATGGCATTTTTTTGTTTGAAAACTGACATAGATCTCCATTCCGAAGCCTTGCCTTGCGGCATAGGCTTCTGAAAAAATTTGAATTGCTTAAGAATTCAATTTATATGCACAGACAAAAAACGTTTTAGTTATAACCTATTTTCCCCGAAGAGTGCTTTGAGGGAAAAATAAAGCCTGTCTCGTCGTTATCCTTAGGTGCAGATATCCTGCTCATCAGAGCATATCGTAGCGCTTCGGGAGAGTGAGTTATCGAGTGCGGCTCGCTTGAAGCATCTTCGGGACGGTTCGGGTCACAAAGCAGGGCGGGGAGCGAGTGGATAAGATCGTGGCATTTTGACGATATCTTTAGCTTAGGGGAAGAGCTTTTGCATGAGAGATATTCGCGCAAAATGCGCCAACCGGGTATTCTGCGGTCATCAGCGCATATCATTGGCGGCATACCGCAGATAGCCTGCATTATTTCAAATCCGCTTTTCCCGCTGTCCTGTCTTCTGTTCCAAAGGTCGGGAGAGGCAACGGCATATTCGACGGGATATCCGCGGCATAGACCGCTTACGCGCTCGGCAGCCTCGGAAAGAGTCAGTCCCGATTTACAGTGTTCGTCAAGTACGTAGATGATTCCCTCTGTATCTATCCCAAGCAAAAGCGCGGCAAGCATATCGAAACCGTAATCAAATGCAGCAAAATATCTGAGCTTGTTTGGAATAGCAGAAGGGCCGCAAACATGAACTGCGGTATCGAATTCGGGAAAGAACTGTCCTTCAAAGACGTCCCATCTTCCATAGAGCCAAGCGTCACGCAGTCTTTCGGGAAGAGATTCAAGAGATCTTATGTAATCGGGATCCGCTTCGCTTAAAATCTTGTTATCATACACGAGAGCAGGGATAAAGCTATAGTCATTTGGGTCTTCGTTCGCGCGAAAATCGCGGTCAACAAAAAGCCGTTTGACCCAAGCGTGTCCAATGCCCCCGGGATTACAGGTAAGGTACATACGACGGGGAATTTTTCCCACGCCTCGCAGACAGGCCTTGAAAATTGAAAATCTGTATTCGCTCAGCTGCGTTGCCTCGTCGATGGCGATAACGTCGTATTCCTGACCTTGATAACGAAGAACGTCTCGGTCGGATGCACAGTATCCCATAAATATTCTGCTTGAATTGGGGAAGATCAGGCAGTTGTCAGCTTCCTTGTAGCTGACGAAAGAGCCGTATTCGCGCAGAAATGGGATAACGTGGTTGTTTTTTAGCTCCGGAAGACTTCGGCGGACGATAAGACATCTTATCCCTGCATATCGCAGACACATTGCGCAAAGCTTGCGCCGCAGAGCCCACGACTTGCCTCCGCCTCGCGCGCCGCCGTATGCGGTATAGCGCGTTCTCGATGCAAAAAAGCTTTTTTGCCTTTCATTCGGAGTACCGCTTATATGTATCTCACGCGGGAGAATATTTTGCTCGGGCATAGCCTTTATTCTCCGTCAAGAAGAATGTCGTGCTCAAAAATAAGCTTGAGCTGTCCTGTGTCGACCTCTGTTTTTTCATTGGAGGAGTCGCCGTACCCGAGCCGTCTCTTAAGATATGCCGAAAGTATCGACGGAGAAATTTCCGAATTGAGCGCCTCGTCCTCAAAGATAGACCGAAGCTTTTCAAATTCGGATACGTATTTTTTTGACAGCCGTTCATATTGCTCCTGCCCAATACCGCAGTATCGGCAAAATCCTGCAATATTCGGAAACCGCCTGCCTTTCTCCTTTGATTTCTTCTTGTCACATTCGTTCTCCTTTTCATCCTTTTCCAACGTATAACAAAAAATGATGTATTCATCGGCAAGCTTGTCAAGCACACCTCTTATGCAGGCATCCTCAACAAGCTCGGACGTACCTTTATCTGACATTCATATTCCCACCTCCTTTTTGTCTGTGCACCGTAAGTATAAGGCAGAAAAGAGTGTCAAACCGTCTCAATGAGTCGCAGCTTGTGTCAGAAAATAAAAAAATATTAAAATTTATTGAAAAAGGCGGCTTTTTGGTGTACAATAACTTTATATGAATTTTTTAAGGGGGAGTATATGAGCATTTTCGTCTATATAACCGACAATTCGAATATTGCGGTAGAGACATCGTCTATCTCGTGCTTTGGCGAAAATGAGATATGCCGACTCGAAAATATAAAGAATTATGATCATAAAAAGGAAAGCTATGCGGCACTTTTGGCATTAAAAAAGCTCGCAGATATGCTTTTGCCAAGCTTTGCCGACCTTACAATTTTAAGAAACGAGGACGGAAGACCCTATTTTTGTAATATGTGTGGTGTGGATTTCAATTTTTCGCACAGCGCAAGTTTGTCTGTATCGGCTATTATTGATGGCGAAGGCAAAAAAATAGGAGTTGATATCGAAAGGCTATATCCCAACCGTTTTTGTGACGATGCGAAGCGCGTTCGAAAGATAGCAGACCGCTTTTTCTCTGAAAACGAAAAAAAACTTCTCGGCGAAGAGAAGTTTTTAATGAATTTTTATAAAATATGGACTTCAAAAGAAGCTTTATCAAAGTATCTTGGGGGTGGGCTTTCAAAAGAATTGCCCTTGCTCGACACGACTTTGGATAAAACTATGAAAGAAATAATGCTCAAGAGCTTTTTGCTGTCCTTTGGCGAGGAAAGATATATAATGACTGTTTGTGCTCCCAAAGGTGAAAAAATAGAATTTACGTGTGATAAAGGGATAGAGGTCAAGTCCCTTGAGAGAGGTTAAAATGATTAAGGAAGTTATAAGCAAGTACAAATACAAAACAGAGCTTCACGCTCATACGTCTCCTGTAAGCAGATGTGCCGATTTCAAACCGGACGAGGTAATAAAGACGTATGCCGCGGCCGGCGCTGATTCTATCGTTATTACTAATCATCTTACCCCTGAAACAATTGCGTATGATGAGGTAAAAAGCTATCTTGACGATTATTTTTTAGCACTGGATGCGGGAAAAAAGCTTGGTGTGAAAGTGATACTTGGAGCTGAGATCCGCTTTGAGGAGAACAAGAACGATTATCTCGTTTACGGCATCTGTCCTGATGATATCGAGAAGATGGCAAGCTACATTCCGAGAGGGCTTAGGGAATTTTACAAAGATTTCAAAAATGAAAAAAATCTCATAATTCAGGCACATCCATTCCACAAGGGCTTGGAGCGCGCACCTCTCGACTGCATCGACGGTGTGGAAAGCTTCAATCTTCACCCAAGGCATAACAGACCCGTGGGTATCACTGCAAAATACGCAAAGGAAAACGACCTGCTCGTCACGGGTGCAAGCGACTATCATCACGAGGGGCATGAAGCTATGTGTCTTGTGCGCTCGAAGAATCTTCTGCGCGATTCCTATGACGTTGCAGAGCTCATTAAATCAAAGGATTACCTCTTTGACATTTGGGGGAATATAATTTTCCCATACGGTGCAAGATAAAAGTCACCACTTTATAATTTCGTATAAATCTAAAAGGGGGGAGCTTAAATATGAAAGAGCTTAAAAGACCGTTAGCGATATTATTGGTTTGCTTTTTATGTGCCGGCATACTTGCATCCTGCTCGTGCGGGGGAGATTGTGCCGACGATATAGCTTCTGATAAGTGGCCCGAGGTAGAGGGCACCGTTATTTACGTAGATTCTGCTTTCAAGAATGGTGATGGAAGCAAGGAAGCTCCCTTTCAGAATATATCCGAGGCGCAGGAAAGAATCCGCAAGATGAAAAGCGATGAGGGCTTGCCAAATGGCGGTGTTACTGTTCTTGTCGCGTCGGGTAAGTATAACGTTACCAATGGTATCAAATTTACCTCCGAGGATTCGGGCACAGAGTATTCTACCATAAGATATCTGTCGGCAGAGAAGGGAGGAGCCGTGCTTACAGGTGGAGTTAGCCTTTCTGCAAGAGATTTTGAGCCACTAAGTGATGATGAAAAGGAACTTCTTAATGACGAGGCGGCAAAGGAAGCAGTCCTTAAGGTGGATCTTACAAAATATGGGCTGATTGCCGAGGATATCGGTGAACTGCACAGATACGGTTTTGCCGTAAAGAGAGACGAGACGTCTCTTGGTTATTCCGAGCTCTTTGTTGACGGGGAAAGAATGACAATTTCACGTTACCCCAACATAACGGACAGTGACCCAAATCTGTACACAGGTGCAAGTAATGGCTTTGACACCTTCAGAATCAAGGGTGACGGTGAGGCAATAAAAGAGCGCGGACTTAAGTGGAATTTGGATGAGCTTTGGGTTTTTGGTTATTTTAAGCATTTGTGGGCAGATGGGGCGATTGAGGTAAAAAACGTTGACCTTAAAAATCTTGTTGTATCGTTTGAAGATCCTAAGATGAACTACGGTATAGATTCTGCAAGACCCTTCTACTTTTTTAACGTTTTTGCGGAAACCGATGCTCCGGGAGAATATTATATAGATCGGGAGAATCTCGTTCTCTATCTTTATCCTACCGTGGATTTCACGAATAGCTCTATAACATTATCGTTACTTGATGACAATATTATCAGCGGGGAAAATTTATCCTATGTTGTCTTTGATGGCTTTGAGGTGACAGGCTCGAGAATGAGCGGATTTGTTCTTTCGGGTGATCATATTATAGTGAAAAACTGCAAGATCCAGAGCCTCGGATATGATGCTATAAATATAAGCGGAAGGGATATTTCCATTGAGAACAACGAGATATGTCAGGTGGGTGGGTCGGCTGTTGTAGTGAGCGGTGGCGATGCTACAACTCTTACTTCCTCGAATAACTTGGTATATAACAATTACATACATCATTGGGCACAGGTTAGTCGAACCTATAAGAGCGCGGTGTGGATCAGTGGCGGATGCGGTACTACGGTGTCTCATAATGAGATTCACGATGCTCCTCACCAAGCTATAACGTGGGTTGGCCCTAAGCATACTATTGAATATAACGAGATATATAATGTTTGCCTTGAAACGAGTGACTGCGGTGCGATATATGCAGGACGTGCTTATAATTGGTACGGTGGAATTATTCGTTATAATTACATACACGACGTTGGCAGCGGTTCTGCTTATGCGCAGGGAATTTATCTGGATGACGCGCTATCGGGGCAGACTGTTTACGGCAACGTCATAGCAAACGTTACAGGTTATGGAATACAGGTAGGCGGCGGACGTGATAATATCATTGAGAATAATCTTTTAATAAATACAAAGAAAGCTACCATAGATTATGATGACCGTGCTCGTGACGGTATGATAAGCGGCAAGGAGTCGTGGTTTTACGAGTATACGGTATCGATGCCGAAGCAGCTTATCAAGATGCAAGAGAGTAAGGAATGGCTTGATGCTTTTTCTGGATATGGAGATATTATTCCGTACACTCCCGATTATAAGGGGGACGTTGATGACCCTATGCTGTGCTGTAACCCAGCAAATAATATTATCCGCATGAATGTGTACTATATTGTAAATAATGAAAATAATACGTGCGACAGAATCAGTCAATCAGTCGTTGATATGAGCGTGGTTGAAAATAATTTTACGTTTGTTGATCTTTATTGCAAGCAGCTTCCGAACTATGAGAAAGGGGACTGCACTCTTTCGGAGGATTCCGAAGCATATAAGTTAGGATTTAAGAAAATACCATTTGGTGAGATAGGACGAATAGCTGAATAATTTTAGGGAAAAAGAAAACCATCCCAATCGCATTTTATGTGCGATTGGGGTGGTTTTCTAATTATTATATTAAACCTCAAGCTTCATATCGCCGTCTTTAACAAGACCTATCTTGCGAAGTATCTCGTTGAAGATAAAGGAAAGAATTGCGGGAAGTATAAAGCAGATAAGCGCAAGTCCTATCCAGTCGAGAGCTGTTACGTCCGCTGCATATCCGTTTTCGGGAGAGAGCCAACCGAGTATCATTCCGATAGGTCCGAGCAGACCGCAGGTTCCCATTCCCGAGTTGATCGCCGCGCCGTACATACGAAGATCAAAGACGCATACTGCGAGAGGTCCTGTGATAGCGGAAGCAAGCGTGGGTGCTATCCATATCTGCGGATGGCGAATGATGTTGGGCATCTGAAGCATACTTGTTCCTATGCCCTGAGATACAAGTCCGCCCCACTTGTTTTCTCTGAAGCTGATAACGGCAAAGCCGACCATCTGTGCACAGCAGCCGGCAACCGCGGCAGCCCCGGCAATAGCAAGTCCTTCGTTAGGTGCGCCGTGTACTGCAACGCTACCTGTAAGGAGAAGTCCTGCGCAGATAGCCGCGCTTGAAATGGGGAGAGTAAGGCAGACACCGATAACGGCCGAGATGATTATTCCCGCAATTAGAGGTGCCTGAAGCGAAGCCCAGCCGATAAAGTTGCTTATGTAGCCTGCAAGTGTTCCGATAAAGGGAGCAACGAAGATCGAAAGAAGTCCGCCGACAAGGATAGTCACAAAGGGTGTTACGAGAATATCTACCTTTGTTTTCTTGGATACGAGCATTCCAACTTCGCTTGCGATAATGGCAATGAAGAAAACTGCAAGAGGACCGCCCGCACCGCCAAGAGAGTTTGCCGCATATCCAACAGCCGCTGCAGAAAATACGACAAGCGCGTGACCTTTAAGTGAAAATGCAATAGCCGCTGCCATAGCCGGTCCTGCCATTGCCTGCGCGAATCCGCCTATATCGGCAAGGATACCAAGATAAGGTATCATGCCAAGCGCCTTGAAGATAGTACCGATCAGAAGGGAAGCAAACAGACCCTGTGCCATCGCACCCATTGCGTCGATAAAATATCTTTTAAGAATTTTTTTAAGTGTTTCCATAAAACACCTCCTCAAATTTAATGGGTACATTATAGCATAACAGTTTTTTCTCTTCAATCTTTGTTAAGAATTAGACGAACTTTTCGGAGAATATAACAACGAAAAAGAAAGGATATCTTGTTTTTTTATAGAAATTGTTTGATATTTGCAAAAATAAAAGGGATGCGGTGAACATCCCTTTTGAGTATTCGTCGTCGAATTAGTTTTCTTTTTGCTTACTTTTTCTTTTCCAAAAGAAAAAGTAAGTTATCTTCCTATCTGAACAAAGCCGAGCTTTTTCTGCACCTTTGAAAGTGTTCGGCGAGCGAAGTAGGAAGCACATTCAGCACCGTTTTTCATAACCGTCTCAAGATAAGCCTTGTCAGCGAGTAGCTCCTTGAACTTTTGCTGTACGGGAGCGAGCGCATCGGCGCAAGCCTCACCAACTGCAAGCTTGAAGTCACCGTATCCCTTGCCATCGAATTCACGCTCTATCTCATCCATATCCTTACCTGTGAAGCAGGAGTATATAGTCATAAGGTTGTTGATACCGTCCTTGCCGTCTGCGAATCTTACACAGGTGTCGGAGTCGGTAACCGCGCGCTTGAATTTACGAATTATCGTGTCCTTATCATCGAGAATGTAAACAACCGAGTTTGCGTTTTCGTCCGATTTCGACATCTTCTTTGTTGGCTCTGCAAGAGACATTATCTTCTTGCCCGAGGTAGGAATTATCGGCTCGGGAATAGTGAATGTGCCGGGATATATCTGATTAAATCTTTCAGCGATATTTCTTGTGAGCTCAACGTGCTGCTTCTGGTCAGCTCCTATCGGAACAACGTCTGTCTGATAGAGAAGTATGTCGGACGCCATAAGGGTAGGATAAGTAAAGAGACCTGCATTGATATTGTCAGCGTGCTTTGCGCTCTTATCCTTAAACTGCGTCATACGTGAGAGCTCGCCAAAGCCCGTAAAGCAGTTGAGTATCCAAGCAAGCTCTGCGTGCTCGTGAACGTGAGACTGAACGTAAAGAGTATTCTTTTCGGGGTCGAGTCCGCACGCGATATAAAGCGCGAGAGTTTCGTAGGTGCGACGTCTTAGGTCGGCGGGGACCTGACGAACCGTTATGGCATGCTCGTCAACAACGCAGTAGAAGCAGGTATATTTTTCGGAGAATGAAGAAAAGTTCTTTATTGCCCCGAGATAATTTCCAATGGTAAGATTTCCGCTCGGCTGAACACCCGAGTAGGAAACAAGTTTATCCTTTAACATAAAAAACCTCCAGATAAAAGGTAAAGATCGTATCATTAACAAATATCATACCACATATTTATAAAATTGTCAATTGACTTTTCTTCTTTATTATGTTATTATAAAAAGTAAGTAATATTTGATATGGAGAATATAAAAATGATAAAGCACGTTGTAATGTGGAAATTCAAGGAAGAGGGAAAAGAAGAAAACATAAAAAAGGCAAAAGAGTTACTTCTCTCACTTCCTTCCGTTATTTCACAGATCAAAAAAATGAATGTATATGTGGACGTTTCTCACACCGAAATGTCTATGGATTTCATGCTTGATACCGAGTTTGAAAGTATGAGCGACCTTAATACCTATGCCGTGCATCCCGAGCACGTCAAGGTATCACAGTTTATCAGAAGTGTTATTGAGAGCCGTGTGGTTCTTGACAGTGAAATATAATTTTAAGGAGAGAAGAAAATGCTTAAGATCGAACGCGCGTCAGTTATGAATATCGACAATGCAATACGCGGAGCAAGAAATCCGATGAACAGTTGGGCTAAAAGCGACAGTTATTACGATGAGAACGGTAAATTTGTAATGGGCGAGGTCGATCTTGATTTTGCATCGCGGCTTTGCCACGCGGGAAGTGATCACCGCAAATTTATAAGACAGATATTTGTCAGCGTTGATATTACCGCTCCTCTTTATTGGTGGAAGGAATTTGACACCTATAAGGTCGGAACTGTTGCAAACTCGTGCTCCACTATGCATAAGATACACTCAAAGGCATTCGAGAGAGACGATTTCTCGCACGACAGACTTGACGAGGGCGGACTTCGCATGCTCGATGCAACTATAGAATATCTTGAATCTGAAAGACAGAAGTTCTGCGCAGATAAGAATGACAGACAGAGCTGGCATAATATGATACAGATGCTGCCGTCAAGCTATAATCAGATGAGAACGGTAACGCTTAACTATGAAAATCTCATAAATATATACTATGCCCGCAGAACGCACAAGCTTGCTGAATGGCATACCGTTTGCGAGTGGATAGAAAGTCTTCCTTATGCAAAGGAAATGATTCTTGTCAAAGAATAAAATTCCAAAAAAAGCCGATGCTTTAGCTTCAAAAAAGCAAAAAGAAAGTTTCTTGGAAAATTTTAAGGTGAGTTTGTCAAATTTATCACAAACCCCTTGACTTGAAGAGAAAAAGAATATATAATATAGATTAATATTTTTTATTTTTTCGCCAAAAGGCGAGGTTTTATTAACGGAGGTTTTTTATGAACAGAGTTTACAATTTTTCTGCGGGTCCTTCCATGCTCCCCTTGGAGGTTCTTCAAAAGGCTGCATCAGAGCTTGTTTGCTATGGAGAATCCGGAATGTCGGTTATGGAGATGTCCCATCGATCTCCGGACTATGAGGCTATAATTAAGGATGCAGAGGCTATGCTTCGCACACTTATGAATATACCCGACAATTACAAGGTACTTTTCCTTCAGGGCGGTGCTTCTACACAGTTTGCGGCAGTTCCCATGAATCTTATCAAGAGAACGGGAAAGGCAGACTATATAGTATCCGGTCAGTTCTCGGGTAAAGCTTTCAAGGAAGCGCAGAAGCTTGGTTACGACGTTAAGTGCGTTGCCACCACAAAGGAAGATAACTTCAATCACGTTCCCGTTGTTACAAAGGATATGATCCGTCCCGACGCTGCATATTTGCACGTTTGCTTCAACAACACTATTTATGGAACAAAGTACAGCTATATTCCCGATACCGGAGATATTCCGCTTGTTGCTGATATGTCGTCCTGCATCATTTCCGAGCCTGTTGACGTATCGAAGTTCGGCGTTATCTATGCGGGCGCACAGAAGAACATGGCTCCTGCGGGACTTACTCTCGTTATAGTCCGTGAGGATCTTCTTGACTACGCAGAAGAGAAGATGCCCACAATGCTTGAGTGGAAGACAATGGCTGAAAACGGCTCAATGTATAACACTCCTCCTTGCTACACCATCTATATGGCAAAGCTCGTTTACGAGTGGATCCTTTCCATTGGTGGACTTGAGGAGATGAAGAAGAGAAACGAGAAGAAGGCGGCTCTTCTTTACGATTATCTTGATAACCAGGATTACTACATAGCTCCCGTTAAGACTGACAGCCGCTCTATGATGAACGTTACGTTTGTAACAGGAGATGCAGATCTTGATAAGAAGTTTGCATCAGAAGCAGGCAAGGCTGGACTTAAGAACCTTAAGGGTCACCGTTCGGTAGGCGGTATGAGAGCTTCTATTTACAACGCAATGCCTTATGAGGGAGTTGAGAAGCTCGTTGAATTCATGAAGGAGTTCGCAAAGGCAAATCCTAAGGGCTGAGCATATTGAAAGGAAAGTCACATTATGAAAAATATACAGTGTCTTAATAAGATCGCGGCTGTCGGAACAGATAAGCTTGATAAGGCGATCTACAACGTAGGGACAGAAATCGAAAATCCCGATGCAATAATGGTTCGTTCTGCTGCAATGCATGAAATGGAGTTTGGTGATAAGCTTCAGGCTATCGCACGTGCGGGTGCCGGTGTAAATAATATTCCGATAGACCGTTGCTCCAAAGAGGGAATCGTTGTATTCAACACCCCCGGTGCAAACGCAAACGGAGTAAAAGAGCTTGCTGTATGCGCACTTATGCTCGCTTCGAGAGACGTTGTCGGCGGTATTGAATGGGCAAAGACCCTCGAGGGAACAGAGGGCGTTGCAAAGGCAGTTGAAAAGGGCAAATCCAAGTTTGCTGGCGTTGAAGTAATGGGCAAGAAGCTCGGAGTTATCGGACTTGGAGCTATCGGCGGTCTCGTTGCTAACGTTGCCGTACACCTTGGAATGAAGGTTATCGGATGCGACCCCTTCCTCAGCGTTGACGCTGCTTGGAACATCAACCACCACGTAGTAAAGGCTCCTACCTTCGACGAAGTATTCAAGGAAGCTGATTACGTAACTCTCCACGTTCCGTCCACTCCCGATACAAAGGGAATGATAAATGCAGCAACTCTTGCTACAATGAAGGACGGAGTAAGAATCATCAATCTCGCGCGCGCAGATCTTGTAAATGCTGCTGATATGAAGGCTGCACTTGAGAGCGGCAAGGTAGCTTCTTACGTTACCGACTTCCCGACCGAGGACGTTCTCGGAGTACCCGGAGTCGTTGCTATTCCTCACCTTGGCGCATCTACAGCCGAGGCAGAGGACAACTGCGCAGTTATGGCGGCAGTACAGCTTGACGATTACCTCCGTTACGGTAACATCAAGAACAGCGTAAACTTCCCGAACGTTTCAATGCCCGTAAGCGGTGACAAGAGAATCTGTGTTCTTCACGCAAATATTCCCACAGTTCTTTCGCAGATCACGGCGATCCTTTCAGAGTCGGGTGCGAACATCGAGAATATGATAAACAAATCCAAGGGTGACAATGCTTACACACTCGTTGACGTAACAGGAGCTCTTTCGGAGACTGCAACCGAGAAGATAGCAGGCATCGCGGGAGTTGTCAAGGTAAGAATTATATAAAAAATCAGGCGACCTACGAACGGCAGGTTCTCCTAAGGAAGTTTGATTTCTACTTG
>JAZSIV010000130.1:0-2975 GCA_045533995.1 Eubacteriales bacterium | reverse complement strand
ATGACAGGACTCTCCTACGGCGGATTTTTCACCGACTACACCACGGCAATAGATACGAGAATCAAGACGGCATTTGGCACAGGTCAATTCAGCAACAGATACGAACACGTCTTCACAGACTGGACCTGGACAGAGTCAGCGTATAAATTCTTCGACGTCGAGGTTGCCTCTCTTATTTACCCGAGACGCCTTTTCCTTGAAATAGGAACACAGGATTATGTTTTCGACTACAAATCTACTGTGCGTGAGGTAGAGGAGCTGAAGAGTGTGTACGGCAAAGACAATGAGTGGGTGAAGTTTGAGCTCTTCGACGGCAGCCACGTATATCCCCCGAATAATGAGCTGCTCGACAAATTTATAGATGCGCTTTATAACTAAATAGAAAAAACGGCGGAGAAAATCCGCCGTTTTTTGAACAACAACATATTTAGTATATCATATTTTTGAATTTTTGTAAATACCTTTCGCGGATTTTTTGAATGGCGAAACGAATTTCTCCCTATTACACAAAAGACGGGAAAAATATTCATACAGTTCGCCTATTGAAATCCCCCGCAAAATAGTGTAAAATGAAAGTGCAAGAAAGGAAGGTACAGTCCAATGGCAAAGTAAAAACGAGCCTTCAGATTGATACAACCTAAATCAACCTCCGAACGCATAAAAGTGAGGACAATAAAAGTCTGTCACACCGAATATAGAGTCGGAGAGGTTAAGGTCACCCCGAAAGGCACAGGTCTCACCCGAAAGAGAGTTTTACGGTAGGTTAAAACGGTATTCACCGAAGAGAAATGATATTTGAGTAACAAGATGTGTAAGGATGACGGTTCGGGTAGAAATACGGAAGTGAGGATTAAGAAAGATGTTAGATGCTAAGGAGCACGAGAAGTTACTCCCGAGTGTGTCATAAGCATGAGGGAGTCACTTTTTTTTGTTTTTTAGAGAGATTCTATTGCTTTTATATTAAATATATAGTATAATTGGAATGTAAAATTTTTCATTTTCTGACAAGGAGAAATTTATGAGACTCATTCCCACACCCAAGCATATAGAAGAAAAGGACGAGCTCTTCTCTAAGAGTGCTCTCTCGGTTTCTGCCGAGGGTCTTGACGAAAGAGTAGTCAAGGCGTTTTCAAAGCTTCCTCTTTCCAAGGACGGAATAAAGGTTGAAATTGCCCTTCGCTCCGACAAGGGCGAAGGTTACGAAATGCTCGTCACAAACGAAAAAATCACCGTCAGCGCTGACAGTGATGCCGCAGTATTTTACGCAATTCAGACACTTCGCCAGATTTATGCAAACGACGTGGCTTACTGCTGTGAAATTGAGGACGCTCCCGATTTTTCGTACAGAGGATTTTATCAGGACGTAACAAGAGGCAAGATTCCAAAAATGGAAACAATGAAGGCGCTTATCGACCGCCTTGCTTACTGCAAATGCAATTCCTTGCAGATTTATATAGAGCATACCTTTGATTTTAAGGAGCTCGCCCTCACGAAAGAAAAGACAGGCTACTTAACTGCCGACGATATCAGAGAGATTGACGACTACTGCTACGAGAATTTTATCGAGTTTGTTCCCTCTCTCTCAACCTTCGGTCATCTCTACGCACTGTTGCAAAACAACGGACTCAATCACCTTTCGCTTATACCCGATTACAAACCCGGAAAAATCGACTTCTATGACAGACAGGGACACCATACCCTCGACCCGCTTAAAGACGAAAGCTTTGAGATTGTCAAGAGCATGATCGACCAGTATATGCCTCTTTTCAGAAGTGACAAGTTCAATATCTGTTGCGACGAGACGTTCGACCTTGACAACGGAAAATACAAGGATATGAATCCTGCCCGTCTGTACGTTGATTTTGTTAAAAAGATAGTCAACTACGTTCAGTCCAAGGGCAAAACCGTAATGATGTGGGACGATATTCTGCAAATGCATATCGAATATATAGACGAGATTCCCGATGACGTTATTTTTCTTACCTGGGGATACTCTCCCGACGTTGAAGAGAGCAAGGTAACAAACATTTCAAATCTCAAAAAACCGCAGATAGTATGTCCCGGCATAAATGCATGGAACGGCTTTTGCGAAAAGCCCTATATGTCAGAAATAAACATCGCCAAGATGGCTCGTTTTGCTAAAAAGCACGGCTCTATGGGTGTTCTTAATACCAACTGGGGCGACCTCGGTCACCTTGCCACCCTCGAACTTACCATGTACGGAATGTCGATAGGTCTCGAACTCTCCTGGAATGCAGACACGCCTATTGATGAGAACTTCGACAAAGCAGTTGACTGCCTCGTATACAACGAGACAGGAATGTCCTCCGTCATAAGAGAACTCGGCCTCTTGCACTCAAAGACCGACTGGCCCACGCTCATTATGTCATATCTCAACAGTGGTCTCTCGCCCGAAAACTACTACAAAAACCCCTTTGGCGTCGAGGCGGTTTATCGCGGAAAAGACTACATACTCGAGGCAAATGCCGATATCGAGGCGTTTATCCAAAAGGTAAAGGCAAACTGCAACCCCGAAAGCCGTTTCACAAAGGACGTTCTGCTCGTCGCCGAAGCATTTATTCTCGTTAACGAATTGATAGCAAAGTATGCGGGTTACGATATTGAGAGAAAAACCGACACAAATGCCTGGCTCAATGCATTCAAATCCGAATGGATGGAGCGTAACCAGCCGAGCGAATTCTACAACGTAGAAAAACTGTTTTTAGAATCGGAAAACGCATAAATACAAAAAGCGACGGACAAAATCCGTCGCTTTTTAACAAACAACATATTCAGTATATCATATTTTAGCGCACTTGTAAATACCCTTTGAGTAATTTTTCAGTTCGAGTCTGAAATTTCTCCCTATTACACAAAAGACGGGAAAAATATTCATACAGTTCGCCTATTGAAATCCCCCGCAAAATAGTGTAAAATGAAAGTGCAAGAAAGGAAGGTACAGTCCAATGGCAAAG
>JAZSIV010000108.1:0-5232 GCA_045533995.1 Eubacteriales bacterium | reverse complement strand
TTTTGTGTATTACAAATTGAACCACTTCAATGATTTTTAGTTTTTGCAAATCCATTTCTATCATTTAGAATTTGTATTCAAATCAGAACCAACGAAATGCGCTTTTTGTAACTGTCCCTTATTTATAAAGATAGTTCTTTGCGTTTTTTTCTTCTTACACGGTTAATATGTCTTCCAAAGTCTCCGTTATCAAGCAGCTCGTGGGTTACATATTGCATAAAGGTAGGAACAATACAGGAATAGAAGCCGAGCTTTTTTTCATAAACCTCTACGAGATGCTTGGGCAGCACCATATAACCAATACGTAAAGATGGAGAAATGGTCTTTGAAAATGTGTTTAGGTAGATAACGTTGTCCTTATCAGAGAGAGAAAACAGCGTTTCTGTCGGTTTGGTGGAAACCGAAAACTCGGATTCAAAATCATCCTCAATGATGTAACGCCCCGTTTTACTTGCCCAACGAATGTATTCGTGTCTCTTGGATGCGGTTGCTGTAACACCACTTGGATAGCTTCTGTATGGTGTTGTGTGGAGAATGTCGGCGGAGGTTTTGAAAAGAGCGTTGCTATCTATGCCGCTATGTGTTAACGGAAGCAGCTCATATTGAATTTCGGTAGCTTTATACACTTGCTCAATCTTCTTATATGACGGTGCTTCGATAGCAAAAACACGACTTCTGCCAAGTAGCTCCACGATGAGTCTATAAAGATATTCAGAGCCAGAACCGATAATGATTTGCTCAGTATTAACAATGATTCCTCTGTTTCGTTCAAGATACCTTTTAATTGCTTCCCGAAGCTCCGTGCAACCGAAGTTTGGCGACTTTTCAAACAAGAGATCACCGTGCTCTGTCAAAACCTTGCGCATCGTTTTACTTAACACTGATAAAGGAAAGTCAGGACTCGAATGCTCTACGTGATAGACTGAGTGATATGTATGCTCTAACTTTGCAGATGATGCAAATCCGTCTGCTTTTCGAAATGTCACAATAAATCCACTTCTCGCTCTACCTTCTACATATCCCTCGTCACATAATAATGCATAGGCGTGTTCAACGGTTATTGTACTGACTCCGGTTTCTTCCGCAAGGCTTCTTTTAGAAGGAAGCTTACTGTTATACGGATAAACTTCATTTACGATATCGTCCCTAATTTGATTGTATAGCTGAAGATAAACGGGGCGTTTTTCTGTATCTATGATATATTTCATCTGGCTATATAAAATTCTCCTTAATTGGTAATTGTAATATGGTCAGATATATTATATACTATTTCATACATAATGTAAAGGAGGTAAATGTAAAATGCATTCAAAAACCAAAAAAATTGTTATTGCAGCATTAATGACAGCACTCGTTTGTGTAGCTACGATGATAATTAAAATTCCTTCTCCCCTAAAAGGCTATTTGAACCTTGGCGACTGTCTCGTCCTCGTAGCAGGTTGGATGCTATCACCCGCCTACGGATTTTTAGCAGCAGGACTTGGCTCTGCATTTGCGGATATGTTTTCGGGCTACATTACATATGCTCCTGCGACCTTTATTATAAAGGGATCCATGGCTTTAATTGCCTTTGCGTGCTTTAAGCTGATGCACAAAAAAATTGGCATGCTCCCTTCGCAACTCATTGGCGGAGTGTTAGCTGAAATTGTTATGATAATGGGATACTTTGTGTTTGAAGGTTTCTTGTACGGATTTGCCCCTTCAATCGTAAATATACCTGCAAACACAGTCCAAGGTGTTGCAGGCATCATCATTGGTATTATTTTTATCAAGGTTTTTGAAAAAACTAATATCACTTTGTCATAACGAATCCGTGGATTGCACCTTTTCTTCTAAATCATAGTCATATATAGAGAAATAAACACCGCTTTTTGCTTTCTTTTTCAATTATTTAAGTCAAATAAATTTTTTAATATTTTTTAATTTTCTCTTTGACATATTCTTTTTGTCGTGTAATAATTATGTTGATAATAATTTTAGTATCTTCGGAGGAAATTATGAGCGAATATGTAATTACTATTGCAAGAGGCTTTGGAAGCGGCGGAAAAACCATAGGTAAGATGCTTGCAGAAAAGCTTGATATTGATTATTTTGACAATGATCTTTTGCGCCTTGCATCTGAAGAAAGCGGAATAAACATTTCCCTTTTTGGAAAAGCCGACGAAAAGGTAAAGGCAAATCTTTTCAAGAAATATAATCGCAGCTATGGAAGCAAGATAATATCTCCTGACAGTATGGAGTTTATTTCAAACGACAATCTATTTAACTATCAGGCAAAAATAATCCGCGACCTCGCCGAAAAGCAGAACTGCATTATTATAGGAAGATGCGGAGATTACGTTTTGCGCGACAACCCCAAAGCAATAAGAATATTTGTATGTGCCGATGAGCAGGCTTGTATAGACAAGGTAGTTGAGCTTTACGGAATCGATGCTGACGATGCAAAGAAAAAGATAGAAAAGATCGACAAATCCCGCGCGGCATATTGCAAGTACTACACAGGCAATGAATGGAATGACCCCGTAAACTACGACCTCTGCATAAACACTACAAAGGTAGGATTTGACGGTGCAGTCGATATAATCATCGACTATATGAAAAGAAAAGGTATTAATGTCTAATTCAAAAGCCGTTACACATTTGTGTAACGGCTTTTTTTAATAATCTTTTCTGTTCATCAAAAGCTCAAAAAGCATCTTGTGCTTTTTGGCCACTGCATGCAAAATTAGTCCGCACGCAAAAAGCAAGAATCCTATAATGAGAAATCCAACGCAAACAAACAATGTTGGAAATCTCAAAACAAGTCCTGTCTTAAAATACTCAATGAGAACGGGAATAACGAATCCACCACCTAAAAGACAGCACAACAATCCCCAGAACGAGTAAAATTTAAGCGGTCTGTATTCGCTGAAAAGCCTAAATATAGTCATAAGGACCTTTATTCCATCCTGAACGGTATTAAGCTTTGATACACTTCCCTCGGGTCTATCACGATAATTTACCTTGACCTCTTGCAACAAAAAATTCTTATCAAGGGCGTGAATAGTCATTTCTGTTTCTATCTCAAAGCCCTTAGAGAGCACAGGGAAATTTTTAACAAATGCCTTGCTGAATGCACGGTATCCCGTCATTATATCCTTAACGTCACTCTTAAAGATAAGATTGATCAAAAAGCGAACACTCTTGTTTCCGACATTATGAAAGGGACGCTTGTTTTCGCTGAAATATGTCGAAGAAAGTCTGTCTCCGATAACCATATCCACACCCTTTTCAAGTACAAGATCACACATTTCTTTTGCGTGCTCGGCAGGATATGTGTCATCGCCGTCGATCATAAGATAACAATCCGCATCTATATCTCTGAACATAGAGCGTATTACGTTTCCCTTTCCCTGTCTGTATTCATACCTTACGATAGCACCCGCCGCTTTTGCAATTTCGTCGGTACCGTCTGTGGAGTTATTGTCATATACATATATGTCGGCTTCCGGGAGTGCTTTTTTATAATCGTTTACGACCTTTGCAACGGTAAGACTCTCATTATAGCAAGGAATAAGCACTGCTATTTTTTTCATGGCAAACCTCCGTTTTTAGTGTTCTATCAGTTTTTAAGTGAATGTATAGGCGCAGGAATTCTTCCGCCGCGAGCAATAAACTTCTCGCAAGAATAATCACTTATCTTCATTACGGGTGCATATCCGAGAAGACCACCGAATTCAACCGAATCCCCTGCACTCTTTCCGTACGCGGGAATGATTCTTACAGCTGTCGTCTTTGTATTTGCAACGCCTATGGATATCTCATCTGCAATAATTCCGCATATAACTGCCTCAGATGTATCTCCGGGAACTGCAATCATATCAAGACCTACCGAGCAGACCGCTGTCATAGCTTCAAGCTTTTCAAGAGAAAGTGCTCCACACTCAACTGCACTTATCATACCCGCATCCTCTGAAACGGGTATAAATGCACCCGAAAGTCCTCCAACGTGTGAAGATGCCATACTCCGCCCTTCTTTACTGCATCATTGAGCAAAGCGAGCGCCGCAGTCGTTCCGTGACCACCGCATTTTTCAAGACCCATTCCCTCAAGTATATGTGCCACCGAATCGCCGATAGCGGGAGTAGGCGCAAGAGAAAGGTCAACGATTCCAAAAGGAACACCAAGTCGTGTCGATGCTTCTGTCGCAACGAGCTGTCCAACTCTCGTTATCTTGAATGCAGTCTTCTTTATAGTTTCTGCAAGAGTAGAAAAATCACACATTCCAACTCTCTTTATTGCAGAGCTTACAACTCCAGGGCCCGAAACTCCAACGTTAATTACAGTTTCAGGCTCACCAACACCGTGGAAAGCACCCGCCATAAAAGGATTGTCCTCAGGAACGTTTGCAAAGACAACGAGCTTCGCACAACCGATCGACTCGTTATCTCTTGTAAGATAAGCCGTTTTCTTAATTATCTTACCCATTAAGGCAACGGCATCCATATTGATACCTGCTTTTGTTGAAGCAACATTTACAGATGAGCATACCTTTCCCGTCACAGTAAGTGCCTCGGGAATAGACTCAATAAGGTTTCTTGCATTGTTAGTAAATCCCTTTTGAACGAGCGCACTGTATCCGCCAATAAAGTTTATTCCGAGGGTATCTGCAGCACGGTCAAGTGTTTTTGCAATTTTAACGTAATCGTCGGGAGAGTACTTTCCTCCAACAAGCGAAATAGGTGTAACCGAAACACGCTTATTAATGATCGGAATTCCAAGCTCCTTTTCAAGCTCGCACCCAACAGGAACAAGTCTTTCGGCAGAACGGGTTATTTTATCGTAAATTCTATCGCAAACGATGTTAACGTCATCGCTTGCGCAATCGTAAAGAGAAATACCCATAGTTATCGTTCTGATATCAAGGTTTTCCTCTTTGATCATATTTATAGTTTCAAGAATATCATTGATATTTATCATTTGTCATTCCTCAGATCTTATGCATTGAGTTAAAGATGCTCTCGTGCATTGCGCGGATATCAAGATTTTCAGCTTCTCCAAGAGCTTTAAGCTCATCCGCAAATACAGTAAATGCCTTATTGAGCTCGCCGATATCAATAACCATTATCATTGCAAAATATTCTTTAAGAACACTTTGCGAAATTTCTATAATATTAGCGCCGGATTCTGCACACTTTGTGCTCACCTTAGCAATTATTCCCTTTGCATCGTGTCCAACAACAGTTATAACAG
>JAZSIV010000009.1:0-4103 GCA_045533995.1 Eubacteriales bacterium | reverse complement strand
AAGAAAGAACGGTGCAGTTCCTTTCTGATTCAGAAGCAAGCTGAAAATACGAAGGAGACAGGTAATGTATAAAATTTATAAGATAACTTCAAATCCAACAGTCGACTTTGCGGCAGAGGAGCTAAAAAAGTATCTTCGCATGATGATGCCATACTCGGGCGAGATCACGATAAAATATGAGCCCGACGCTACCGACGGATTCCGCCTTGGACTTATGTCTGATTTTTCGCTTGATACAAGTGAGGTTGACGATATTGTTCTTGACGATATTTTACATATAGACACGGACAAAGAGGGAGGTATCATTGCGGGAAGCAATCCCCGAAGTGTTTTGCTTGCCGTTTACCGCTATCTTACAATAAACGGCTGCCGTTGGTTATTCCCCGGTATTGACGGTGAGTTTATACCGATAAAGGATATCGAGCCCGTAGTATATCATAAGATGGCAGACTGCCGTTACCGCGGTTGGTGTAATGAGGGCGCAGAGTTTCAGCAGAATATGATGGAGGTTATAGAGTTTATACCCAAAGTCGGCATGAATATCTTTATGATAGAGTGCTTTATTCCTTACGATTATTATAGCTATTATTACAACCATCGCTTTAATACCGAAATCCGCGAGCCTGAGCCTGTAACTCCCGAGACTATTCTTCAGTGGAAGCGTCAGTGTGAGACCGAGATGTCAAAGCGCGGACTTCAGTCCCACGATATCGGTCACGGTTGGACTACAAGAGGCTTTGGAATTGATCCCGACGGTAAAAATTTTGCAAATGCAAGCGATGAGGAAAGAGCCGAGATAGTTGAAAAGGCAAGACCTTACCTTGCTCTTTATGACGGCAAGAGAGATATTATAAAGAATGAGCCTTGGTATACTAACTTCTGTATGTCAAATCCCGAGGCGAGAGCGATAGTCGCAAAGGACGTTGCCGATTATGCCGAGAGCTCCACAAACGTTGATTTTCTTCACGTTTGGCTCTCTGACAGTGTAAACAAGCACTGCGAATGTGACGAGTGCGTAAAGAAAACGACGTCCGACTGGTACGTAATGCTCCTTAACGATATAGACGATGAGCTCACTTCGCGCGGGCTTGATACGCATATCGTAATGATAAGCTATTATGATACCTTGTTTGCCCCCGAGGTGGAGAAAATAAACAATCCTCGCAGATTTACACTTCTTCTCGCTCCTATCACAAGAACCTACACCGAGAGCGTTGAGCAGAGACCCGTTTCGACTGATACTCTTCCCAAATACGAAAGAAACAAGGTCGTTCTTCCAACAGAAAACGACGTCGGAATTGCCTTTGCAAAATCGTGGAAGGAAACCTGCGACGTCGACGTTATTATTTACGAATATCATTTTTGGGTAAATCAGGTTTACGAACCCTCGGGTGTAAGGTTTGCTGAGATAATACATAACGACATCAAGGGTTATAAGTACCACGGCTTTGGCGGAACGATCGAGGACGGCTCACAGCGTTCCTTCTTCCCGAACGGATTCCCGATATACACTTACGCGGCAACATTGTTTGATAACTCAGTTGATTTTGAGCAGTTAAAGGAAGATTATTACAGCCACATTTACGGTGAGGATTGGAGAGAGGTCGTCGCCTTCCTTGAAAAGATCGGTGATGCGTTTGACCATAAATTCTTCGCAGGAGAGAAATCGGCTGATAAGTCTGTTGGAATGTATTATAATCCCGCAGTTGGAGAGAAGCTCCGCAAGGTGGCAGGCTACGTAGCTGAGTTTGCTCCTTTCGTTGAGGCTCACAAGAATATGCCGATGCGAGTTCAGACCGTTTCGTACAGACTTCTTAACAGATACCTTGAGTACGTAGAGAAGATGGCGGCATTTGTAACTGTCAAGGCATTTGGCGCGGGCAAGGAAGCAAAAAAGATGTACCGTGATTTCCTTGTTGACTTTGGCAGACACGAACTTGAGATAGAGAGATATTACGATCACGTCATATTCGGAAAGGCAATGGAATGGCGTGTGTTGAAGAAAGAGGAAGAGGGATTCAATCTCGGAGTTTAATGACTATATCCCTCATAGGAGGTAATTGTGTATAAAATTTATAAGATAACTTCAAATCCAACAGTCGACTTTGCGGCAGAGGAGCTAAAAAAGTATCTTCGCATGATGATGCCCTACGCGGGAGAGATCACGATCAAATATGATCCCGACGCTACCGACGGATTCCGCCTTGGACTTATGTCTGATTTTTCGCTTGGTACAAGTGAGGCGGACGATATTGTTCTTGACGATATTTTACATATAGACACAGACAAAGAGGGCGGTATCATTGCGGGAAGCAATCCCCGAAGCGTTCTGCTTGCCGTTTACCGATATCTCACTATCAACGGTTGCCGTTGGCTGTTTCCCGGAATTGACGGTGAATTTATTCCGATAAAGGATATAGAGCCTGTGTCATATCACAAGATGGCGGACAACCGCTATCGCGGACAGTGCAACGAGGGTGCGGAATATCAGACGAATATGATGGAGGCAATAGATTTCACGCCGAAGATAGGTATGAATATCTTTATGATAGAGTTCGACAATCCCCACGCCTACTACAAATTTTACTACGAGCACCGAAACAATCAAAACAACCGAGAACCCGAGCCGATAACAATGGAAACGGCACTTCAGTGGAAGAGACAGTGCGAGGCGGAGATTGCAAAGCGCGGACTTCAGTTCCACGATATGGGCCACGGATGGACTACCGAATCCTTTGGAATCAGCGTATGGACAAAGGGCTCGGTCAAGGACTTGCCCGAATGTGATCAGATAGAGCCCTATCTTGCAAGGGTTGGCGGTAAGCGTGATTTTTTTGGCGGGCGTGCGCAAAATACAAATATTTGTCTGTCAAATTCCGTGGCGCGTGAAAAGGTAGTTAATGCGGTATGTAATTACGCAGAGCTTCACACAAACGTTGATTATCTTCACGTTTGGATGGCTGACTCGTGCAATAATCACTGCGAGTGCGATGAATGTAACAAAAAGACTCCGTCTGATTGGTACGTCGTGCTTATGAATGAGATCGATGCAGAGCTTTGTGCAAGGCGACTTGATACGCGTATCGTATTTTGCTGTTATGTCGATACAACTTGGCCCGCAGAGACAGAAAAACTTAACAATCCCGAAAGATTTTCACTTCTTCTCGGTGCTATATCGAGAAAATATACCGAGGGAGTCATGCCGAAGATAGACGAGGGAAAAATTGAGCTGTCAAAATACAAAAAGAATGATATAACGCTTCTCGAAACGGTAGACGAATATATCGCTTATGCAAAGGAATGGCAAAGACGTTGCGGTATGCCTGTTTTTGTTTACGAGTATCATTTCTGGATAAATATGGCTTACGACCTCGGTATACTTGAATATGCAAGGGTAATATACGAGGACGTAAAGGGATATCGCTCAAATGGGCTTAACGGAATTATTGAAGACGGCTCACAGCGCGCTTTCTTCCCAAACGGATTCTGGTTCTACGTTTACGGACAGACTCTCTTTGACTGCTCTGTGACCTTTGAAGAGCTTACAGAGGACTATTTCAGTCACGCTTACGGTGAGGATTGGCGCGAGGTCTATTCCTTCTTTGAAAAGCTCGGAAAGCTTTCAAATTACAAATATCTTGCGGGCGAGCTTTCGGCTGACGAAAAGGTTGGAAGATATTTTAATCCCGCGGTTGCAGATGGCTTTAGAAAGGTGCCTGAACTGATTGAAGAATTCAGACCCTTTGTTGAGGCACACAAAAACATGACTATGCGCGCACAGAGCGTTGCATATAAGCTCCTTAATTATTATCTTGAATATTGCGAAAAGCTCGCGCCTATTATAACGCTCAAATGCTTTGGCGCAGGCGAGGAAGCGGCTGCGGCTTACGAGCGCTTTCTTGACGATTTCGGCAGACACGAGGTCGAGATAGAGCGTTGGTACGACCAGTACATATTAGGATTTGGACTTTCGTACAGAGTTTTCCAAAAGGGAACTAGCGAATTCTTCGGAGCGTAATATAGATCTCACTCATATATCAAAACTTGTTTAAGGGTTTTTGAAAAAAGGGTACGGGGAGAAAACTTTTGCAAAAGTTTTCTCC
>JAZSIV010000118.1:0-2496 GCA_045533995.1 Eubacteriales bacterium | reverse complement strand
ACCTTGGGGCGGTTGCAGGCCACCTCGGTGTCTCCGCAGACCATGAGAACGGTGTTCGCGCCGTAGCACTTCTTGACGGTGCGCATCTTTTCCAGCGCCTCGGCGGAGCGGATGACGAAGACTCTCTGGGGCTGGAAATTCATGGCGGTGGGGGCAAGACGGCCGGCCTCCAGAATCTGGTTCAGCACCTCGTCGGGGATGGGGGTATCGGCAAAGGATCGCACCGAGTAGCGATCGGCGCAGAGCTTGAGGAAGTCCATAGGGTAATCTCCTTTCGGTGGATGGCATTTACGTACCTATTATAGCACGGAATGCCCTCCCTGTCAAGTCCGCCGTGATTTTCGGAGACCGAAGCCGTCCGCGCGGGGCAAATGCGCCGAAAGACGAAAAAGACTTTTCATTCGACGCAAAATACGTATTGACAAAACGGGAAATCTATGGTACAATATACGAGTATATTTTTGGGATGTCGCCAAGCGGTAAGGCACCAGACTTTGACTCTGGCAGTCGTCGGTTCGAATCCGGCCATCCCAGCCAGACCTTACTAATTTGAACCTACTTTTATGGTAGGCGGGTTAGTAAGATTTTTTCTATCTCACCCATAAAACAACACAAAAGATTGGCACAGTCACCACAAGCGTGAAGACTGTGCCATAATTGTCGAAGGCTGAATTTGTTTATTGTTAGAACAGTGTATGAAGAAGAACCTCTTTGTAGAGATTTGTCCAGAGATTACGACTCTTGCCGATATACTCAGGGTTTTCTTCTTTTTCATCCCAAATCATTACCGCAATGCGCTCTCCCAAAGACGCCCAAACATCAAAAGGATCTTTTTTCCAACTGTAAAAACCTGTATTAGGATCGACAGTAACTAATGCGCGGAAAGCTCCTACAACAGGATAAAGGATTCCCTTGGGAACCAAATACTTCAGATCGGTCTGTGCAAACATGGTTTGCCCAACGATCTCTCCATTACTGTATTTGGAGTATTTTTTTGCACCGTAAAGGTGCTTTGTTCTTTTTACCATTTGGGGGAATTCTCGTTCTACCGTATCCCACAAGCGGAAAATATCGCCTGCGATCGGTGCCATTTGCGCAAGCGTTTTTTCTCTTTGCTCTTTTCCTTGATTCAAAAAACGCTTAAGACTGGTTTCTTTTCCAGTATAGCTTTGGATAGGTTGGTTTTCTGTTGCAAATCCAACCTGTCCTGCGGTTGGATACAAATTCTGATTGAACATATTCAGAATTGTAATAACTTCGCGAACATCAATAACCTGAATACCTTCGTCATAATGCTGGTTCATGTGGTAAGCCACCCTTTTTTCAAAGGGAAAGGGCTGAAGAATCTGCTTTAATGTGTCAAAACTTTTACGCAGTTCTTCTTGGGATTTGAGATCCACTTGAACAGAAGTGTTTCTTGCAGCGGCTAATTCGACAGGCGATAACAGACCGACAAAGAATTCCGCAAACACATAGCGTGCATCCAACGACAGATTCTCATCATTTTGTGCGTCAAAAATTGCGTGAAGGGTATGTCCGCCGTCAATGTTGCCATGAATGTCTGCATTAGTCATTTCCACTGTGAGGGTTTCTGTTCGCGTATCGAAAGAAACAGATTCGACAGAGAATACAACACCACGGTTTAATTCGTGAAAATCGTCATTTTCTTGCAGACTGTTAATGATAGCTTTGGCTACATCAGTAGTCATTTTTTGGTCACGGGGATTGGTCTTGGTCCATTCTTTCAAATCTTGAGGAATGGTTGCAGTTTCAAGGTAGCATACATATTTTGTATGGCCTTCTGCTTTTCGATTGGGGTCTAACATTTTTTTGAACTCTCTTGCGTGCATTTGAAATTTTGGCATTTTAGTAATTCTCCTTTTTAAATTTTTGCAAAATAAAAACACCTTCGCACGCAAGATACGAAGATGCAAACAGCAACGACAATAAGACGAGGTATAACTATACCCCTTAAACCTTAATTCAATTGTGCCCACATACTCATATCTCGCATATGAATTTGGATGCCTCAATGGCTCTTGCCAATAGGACTTGTGCATATGGTAGCACAAAAGGAAACATTTGTCAAGTACGGTATTTGAAAATCAGCAAAATGCCCAAAACACCCCCAGAAAACCTGTTTAAAACAAACAAATATCGATGTCGCAGAAACAATATTTTCTATATCACAAAGCATAAAGATGGTAAACAGTATGATGAACCCCGATTTTCGCCTCTCGGCGTGTCCAGTGTAGCATAGCTCTCGCAGCTGTCAACGTGAAAAAATATCACCGAAAAATAAAATAGTTATCGAGAAAGTTAAGTAGCAATACTTGGCTTTTTCTTTATCCACAAGCAATATTTCTTCGTGTTCCAGCAAGGGACTATACCCCTCGTTGACATCCGCACACTTCACTCGGAATGAGCGCGAATCCCTCCCGACCTATGCTCCCCCGACCCTGCCGAAAGGCGAAATAAAAATCGGGAGGTATAGAA
>JAZSIV010000137.1:0-2130 GCA_045533995.1 Eubacteriales bacterium | reverse complement strand
CTTCCTAAGACCGCTTGGCCTCCGACTTAGCATTTGCTGCGCAAATAGGAAGCAGCAACTGCGTTGCTATGAAGCAGAAGCCCGCAGCTTCTATGAAGCGAAGCACACCTCTTCTCCGTGTGGCAAAGCCACGCTTCATAGGACGGAGCCCTGCTTCATTTTTCATACACCGCGGGGTGTGCTTCATTTGCTCCTCAGTTCGTCCAAGAGATAACCGCCGAACAAAAGAAAAAACAAGGCACTGCAAATTGCAGTGCCTTGCATGATAAAGAGATACGGCGATTATCTCTTGGAGTTTTAAGAACGCCATTTGATATCGTGAATAACGTGAAATATCGTGTGATATCGTAGCTTTATCGTGTGTTTTCGTGCGATATCGTGAATATCGTGAGTATCGTTTGATAAAGTGTTGCACCAAATTTGCACCAAAATCACACCAACATTCGACATTGTTCTGCTCGACAAATTGGAATTTGATTACGAAATGATTAATGTTTTCTACTCTTGCGATTCTTTTTCCACTGACCGATTTTATCAAAAGCACCCAAGCAATGCAAGGCATACAATACCAATGAATGGAATTGTCAATAAAAGTGCAGTCGAAAGACACCCTAAATAATGAAAAACAGATAGAACGCATTTAAATTTTCGGAGTGGAGCGTAGCGGAACGGAGAAAATTTAAATGCGGCGCGCGGCGCGCCGGTGGGTCAGGTTGCTCGGGCGCCGTTTTATGCGGCGATCTTCGCGCTCGATCTCGCCCACTCTCTGTACGCAACCGGCGACAGCCCTCCGGGATTGACCGAAGAGATCCTGATCCGATTATAGTAAACGAATATGTACCTAAAAATAATGCTCTTAACTTGATCACGCGTCAGCTTGTAAGCGGATATTCTGTAGATCTTTTCTTTCTTCAACGTCGCAAAAAAGCTCTCCATCCGAGCATTGTCAAAACAATGACCGGCACCGCTCAAACTTTGTATAAGTCCGGCTTCTTTAAGCGCTTCTTTGAAGGCTTCGCTCGTATACTGACTTCCTCGGTCGCTGTGAAAGATCGCCCCTGAAAGTTTCTTCTTTCCGTATTGCAGTTCAAGCTCCTTTACCGTTTTGATGCACAATTCTTTTTTCATATTGTTGTCCATCGCGATCGAAAGTATCTCTCCGTTGTAGCAATCAAGCACTGCGGAAAGATATAATTTACCGTCGTAACACTGTATTTCGGTTATGTCGGAAAGTAGTTTTCTTAGCGGCTTTTCTGCCTTAAAGTCGCGTTTGATCAAGTTTTCGCGCTCTTGTATCTCGGTTGTTGCTTTTGTTATGCCGTGAGGACGTCTTTTTCGGTGAATAAGACCCATTTCGGACATAGTTCGGTATACCGTCCTTTGACTTACGTGAATACCTCTCTGTTCGAGAGCGGTATTCATACGTCTGACACCGTAATTGTCGTTGTCGGGATGCTCATCCAATATTTCCTTGATCTTGACCGAAAGAAGTTGTCTCGAGGTTGGCTTGTTTCTGTTTTTAAGCCAACGATAATAGCCCGATTCACTGATCTTCAGCACACGGCACATTGCTTTAACAGAGTATTTTCCTTTGTTGGCAAGTACAAAAACGTGTCTCTCGCAGGTCTTTACTTCTTCCGGTCTTTTGCGAAAAAACCGAGCGCATCCTTCAAGATATTATTCGCTTCTCTGAGCTCTGCATTTTCTCTTTCAAGCTCACGGAAGCGGATGCGAAGCTCTTCTTCGCTCATTACTACCTCTTCCTTCGGCTTATGCTTGCTTCGATTCCTCCAATCGGCCAACGTGTAGTACGGAATTCCCAACTGCGCCGCAGCCTTCTTTACTCCGATCTCCTCTGACAAACGTATTGCTTCTGCTTTAAATTCTTTGCTGTAGCTCGACATTTCCTTGTCCTTCTTTCTTCTTTTTCTTTTTATTATACCATATCTTAGGGGATTTGTCGACTCTACTTATATTATATCACATCATTTCTTAAGTTGACAGCATTGCCCCAGCGGGGAAAGGGGACCGCGGGGAGCGGTGAATGAGGAGATCGGAGTCTGTACTGCATAACAACCAAGCGTACAAATAATATAATTAAATTTGAAAATTTTCGCCGAGGCGAAAATT
>JAZSIV010000048.1:0-14704 GCA_045533995.1 Eubacteriales bacterium | reverse complement strand
CACAGTTGACGCTGAAATCGCAGGCGAGTTCGGCAGAATCATGGCTTGGGCTGATGAGTTCAGAACACTTAAGGTTCGTACAAACGCTGATACACCCACTGACGCTAAGAAGGCTCGCGAGCTCGGTGCTGAGGGTATCGGTCTTTGCCGTACGGAGCATATGTTCTTCGAGGCAGACAGAATTGCTGCATTCAGAGAGATGATCTGCGCTGACACTGCTGAAGAGAGAGAAGTTGCTCTTGCAAAGATCCTTCCCTACCAGCAGTCTGACTTCGAGAAGCTCTACGAGGCTCTTGAGGGCACACCCGTTTGTATCAGATTCCTCGATCCCCCTCTCCACGAGTTCGTTCCTACAACAGAAGAAGATATAGCTCTTATCGCAAAGGCACAGGGCAAGAGCGTTGAGGACATCAAGGCTATTATCGCATCTCTCCACGAGTTCAACCCCATGATGGGTCACAGAGGTTGCCGTCTCGCAGTAACATACCCCGAGATCGCAAAGATGCAGACAACTGCAGTTATCCGCGCAGCTATCAACGTTCAGAAGGCACACGCTGACTGGAAGGTAGTCCCCGAGATAATGATTCCTCTCGTTGGAGACGTTAAGGAGCTTAAGTACGTTAAGAGCGTAGTTGTTGCTACCGCTGACGCTGAGATCGCAGCAGCAGGTGTTGCGCTCGAGTATGAGGTTGGTACAATGATCGAGATCCCCAGAGCATGTCTGACCGCTGATGAGATCGCTGCTAACGCAGACTTCTTCTGCTTCGGTACAAACGACCTCACACAGATGACATACGGCTTCTCCCGTGACGATGCAGGTAAGTTCCTCAGCGCATACTATGATGCAAAGATCTTCGAGAACGATCCCTTCGCAAGACTTGACCAGAACGGTGTTGGCAAGCTTATGGACATGGCTCTCAAGCTTGGCAGACCCGTTAACCAGAAGCTCCACGTAGGTATCTGCGGTGAGCACGGCGGTGACCCCACATCCGTTGAGTTCTGCCACAAGCTCGGACTTGACTATGTATCTTGTTCACCCTTCCGTGTTCCGATCGCTCGCCTTGCAGCAGCTCAGGCAGCTCTCAAGTAATTTAGCAACCGTAGTTCACAAAAAAATATTGCAGCCGCACAATTTGTGCGGCTGCTTTTTTATGCCTCATTCTTTATATAATTGGTAAATTTATTAAATGCAAAGGATCGCGCTCTCTGCTTTTTATACCCAAAACCTATCGTTCGGGTTATAGGTGTATCAAGCGCGAGCACTTTGATATCAACTATTGTTTCCTTTAATACAAGCGCAGGTAAAACGGCAGTGCCCATACCCTCTTTCACCATGTTTATAACAGAAAGATCGTCTTCGGATCTGAAATATATCAATTCCTTGAACCTACTCTCTTCAAAATAATCCCTCAGATAAAGGTCGTCGGTATATATATGCGGATGGTCGTATAGCTCGTCAATGCCAATACTTTCTCGATCCGGAAACCACTCCTTGGGAGCTATTGCAAAATATTTGTCCTCCATTATCGGAAACCACTCGTTTTTTTCAAGAACCTTGCTGTCGGCAAATACTATGTCTGCTCTGTCATTCTCTATCCAACCCGTAAGGTCGTCTGCCACGTTTACGGTGATCTTTATATTTGGATTTTCTTTTCTGAAGCCCTTTAGAAGACCGCTTAAAACGTTCCTCGATATACTTGAATAGGTCGCCAATCTCAGCACGTATTTCTTACTTTCATTAAGCTGTGAAACAGCATCAAGAAGCGAATCCTCGCTCTCAATTATTGCTTTAAATTTCGGCACAAGAAGCCTTCCCTCTTCGGTAAGCTCAACTCCAACCGAACTTCGATCGAATATTCTTACCCCCAAGCTCTCCTCAAATGAAGACAGCATATGCGAAAGAGCTGACGGAGTGTACGAAAACTCATCTGCCGCACGCGAAAGACTTTTGTATTTTGCCGCCGCCAAAACGATCTTTATTTTTGATGTGTCCATACTCCACCTCCGCTGTGAATTTTTTTCACACCTATATTATAATGCTTCACTTCACAAAAGTCAACATAAATAGTAAAATTATTACATACGACAAATTAGGGCAAGGAGGGCATTAAAAATGAACGTTGGCAAAAAATTTCATGGTAAGACTATTTATTACTTTATGTTAATTATTGTAGTTATCACTTGGGGATTAGATCCTATTATAAACAGCTATTTTTATAATTTTTATTCGGCATCTGCTCTGGTCTCGGTTGCCACCTTTGCATCGGCAATTATGTTCTTCATTCTGTCATTCAAAAAGCTAAAACAGTTAAACAAGAACTACTTGAAAGTTGCCGTACCTATAAGCCTACTTAACTCTATAGTATGTCTTTTGCAGAGAATCGGACTTCAGTACACCACCCCTGCAAACTATGCCTTTCTTGAACAGCTTTCGTGTGTAGTAGTTCCGATAATGATGTTTGTATTTATACGAAAAAAGCCGACACTGTTACAAGGAATTACAAGTATCGTTTGTATTACAGGATGTTTTATATTCAGCGGTGTGACACTTGGCGACGGATTTAACCTTGGGATCGGCGAGCTGCTCTGCACATTAGCAGGAATACTTTTCGGTGTATCGATCGCGGCAACTGCAATATATATGAAAAAGCTTGATATAACCCTTTTTATGATGATACATATGTTTATCTATTTTTTAACTTCACTTTCACTCGCAATATCGCTCAACTTCATAAAAGTGGGCGGTGTTCCGCTTGAAAAGCTTGTATTTACCTTTGATATAAATCTTTTGGTAATAATGACAGTCTTTGGACTGTTTTCGGTTGGGCTTTGCTGGCTCTTGCGAACCGAAGCAACAAGAAATATAAATCCTACCGTTGTAGCAATAATAAGTCCCTTCTCGGCAATTATTACAGGTATAATTTCAGTAATACTCTTGATAGATAAACCGACAAAAAACTTTATCGTCGGCTCTATAATAATCATTCTTTCTATGGTCATCTCAACTGTAAACGATATTATTACAGATAAAAAAGAGAGAGCCAAGCTTTGAGAACCCAATATGTATAAATAAAAAAAGCACCGCGCATATTGCGGTGCTTTTTTACTTCGTCTATAAGCCGGGTTCTGTAATCGACGGTCATCAATCTTCGCTTGACGTCACCGTCAAGCTTCGGGAGAACTCCCGTGCCACCCAAGGATATGCGTCGGGCAAACGATCCTCATACGGTGTTGCTTCGGATAGGGTTTACAGCAAATCTATGTTACCATAGAAGTGGGTGAGCTCTTACCTCGCCTTTCCATCCTTACCGTAACTGTCTTGGAAAGCGCAAAACAATGATCGCGAAATAATTTTGACAACATTTTTATGAAAGCCAAAGCATTTTAAGGAAGAAAACCTACGGATTTCATTTTTATGCGATCATTTAACTGTGATTTTTGCATCATTCCAAGAACAGTTACGGCGGTTTATTTCTGTTGCACTTTCCCGACAGTCGCCTGTGGCTGACGTTATCAGCTATCCTGCCCTTTGAAGCCCGGACTTTCCTCACGGTAATACCTTTCGGCAACATACCGCGCGACCGTCCGACGAAGTCATATTATTTTACCACAAAGGCAACGCTTTGTCAATAATCAGTTCTTCTTTATATACTTGATAGCCGACACAGGAGCGGCAACGATCGCGGTAATAACTATTTCGGGCAACATAAACAGACCGTTATAGAATATCGAATAGATAAGCGAGAGCATCTTTCCGTCAAAAACGTCGAGCACCCAGCCGCCTATGCTGTAAAAGCCCTCCTGTGTAAAGAACCACTCTGCCCACGCGCCATAGAAAATGTATCCCGAAACAATGTGGCAGATGTATCTCGCGCCAAGCGCAAGCACAACTCCAAGCACTATTGCAAGAGTTTTGTTCTGTATCTTATTTCTGAAAACTCCGCCAAGTCCAAGCGCGGTATAAGCGATCAGATAGTCGATAACGAGTATAGCTATCGCCGCAAAAAGTCCCATATAATCGTCACTCGAGGGGGTAAAGAGCGCGATGATCGTTGAGCCCTTGCCAAGCAAAAGATCCATAATGATCTGTATGCACGAATATGTAAAGGAAACGAAGAAGCCCCATTTTGTTCCGTACATATACGACACAAGGACTATCGGTAGCATACTTGCCACAGTAAATCCTCCGCCAAACGGCAGATTCAGGAATGGAATGTAGGCGCACACGAGCGCGAGCGCCGTTGCCATAGCCAGCATCATAGCAGATGTGGTAAGACGGGTTACGTTAGTTTGTCTTGTCATAACGACCTCCAAAAAAAGAAATTCAAAAACCGCACGGAAATCCGTGCGGTTTCAATTCTTCTTCTGTATGCATCCAGAACTTGAAAATCTCCCTACGCCGGCATTATCCGTATCAGGTTAAAGGGTTTGGCCACGACCATCTCAGCCCATAAAGGACACCCCTGATTTCTATGCGGTTTTTACGGTGGTATTGTAACACACCGTGCAAATTTTGTCAACTGTTTTGCAGAAAAAATTTTTATTCGTATTTTTCACTGTCGCAAAGCGCCGCGCCGATAACGGTGGCAAACTGCGACATCTTCGGTATTACGAATTTAACTCCAAATTTATCCTCAAGTCCCTCAAAAACTCTTGTGATTGAGGGAAAAACTGTCAGATTTCCTGTAAGAACGACGTTGTTTACTCCATACGATCTTGCCGCAAATACCGAAAGCATAGCAATAGTCTCAGCAACCATATTCGCAATTCCGAGTGCCAAGTCTCCGCTTGTGGCAAGATCGGAAAGCTTACCGAAATTCGATGCGGTAATATCCTCATTTATCTGAAAATTATTGTCCGCCGAAATATCCTTTATACGCAGATCAACGTTGTCAAGATTTCCCGTTTCGCATAGCTGTTCTATATGCTCAACGTTGTCTATTCCAAGCATCCTCTTTGAAAGTCCTACAAGAGTTCCGCCACCGACACCTGTTCCACCGAGATAATTGATATTTGCGCCGTCCTTGCCCTTTTTGGCATGAATGAGAGCAGTTCCCGTTCCCATACTTACAACAATAGCCTCGTCAAGATCCGAAAGATAAAGTCCGCCAAGACCAACGCTTGCAAACTCCGACACCTTGTTACATTCAAGCTCGTAGATCGGCTTGTTTATAAAAGATGATCCGACTCCCGTCATAAGCACACGGTCGATAGCGCCAAGCTCGAGTTCATTCTGCAAGGTGAATTTTCCGAACGCTCCGTATATAGAAGTTATTGCATCAGCCGCTGTGACGAAAAGCGGCTCAACAAGCGTTTGTTTTCCGTTTTCATCGGTCTGGATTCCCACGATCTTTGTCGTACTTCCGCCGATGTCGATACCTATTACAGTTCGCATTGATGTCCTCCGCAAATAAGATATATCTGTATAATTATATCACTATCGAATAAAAAAATCAAGTGATATAAGGCTGTTTTTTAACACTTTCCCCCGTGGGAAGACTGTTTTTGAGGCAAAGAGTATATATTGCAGACAGCTTTTGGCAAAGCTCTGACTGACGTTGCGCACTGTCAGACACAATATTTTTCGCATCGGCAGGCTTTGTAACCACCGCTATTTTTTCTTCTTTTCTCTTTGTCGATAAAAGTCCTCTTCCGATAGAATTTGCCGCTAAAAGAGTCGTATATGACGGCTCTTTGGCAATATCACACTTGCGAGTGCCCGTCAAGGCAAAAAGTATAGCTCTGTTAAGCTTTGCATCGGTATATCGCTTTGTGCGAAGCTTTTCTAAAAATTCCCGTCCCGAGCTACATTCGTTAGCTACGCGGCATATTCTTTCAACTACTCCTCCGTCACATTCTGCAAAGGACGCGATCTCGGTGGGATCTGCCAATCTAAAATAGAGCTGTGCACAGTCAAGATATTTATCGGTATCAACTATCAAGCCCGACTCTTTCGCATCCTTCAGCACCGCCAGACTACCCTCGGGAAGCTGATTTGAAAGCTTTTCAATATTCCCATCGCTAAGCATCGCATGCCTTATTGCCATCGCAGACGCGAACTCAGCATCTCTCATAGAAGACGAGGTATATGCTCCGCCCTTGCGCTTCACGGTGGCAAAATCAAGCCTTGAGGACATTTTCTTTGCCGCCCTTATATATTCAATTCCAAGAATATCGTTGGATGATGGCTCGATTCCCGACTTTTTTCTGAGCAATGAAACATACGAAGCGGCGCTCTGCTCACCGTTTTCAAGACAAGATGCATATTCTTTTTCAAATTCTTCTGTCAAGGTGATCTCGGCAGACCTCACGAGCAAATCAATATCACCACACTCAGAGCCGAAAATAACGGTATCGCAAAAATCATCAAGAATTTTTAGCGAAGCCTCTGCAAAATATCTCGCCGAAGCCGAGCAATACGGATAAGGAAGCTCAAGCACAAGATCGGCGCCGCCACAAATAGCTGCCCTTGCACGATAATATTTATCGGTCAATGCAAGCTCGCCGCGCTGTGTAGAATTGCCGCTCATAACACAAACAACAGCCTCCGCACCCATATTGCGGGCAGAAGAGATCAGATACTCATGTCCCTTGTGAAAGGGATTAAATTCCGAAACTATTCCATATACCGACATGCGCTCACCTCCTAAAAGCCTCAATTATATGGATATTGTATCACAACTTTTATAAAATTGCAAATAAAATTATCGGCATACCGCAAAACGTGTATGCCGATAATTTTTATCTCTTAATAAGATTATTCAAGAAATTCTTGCAAAAGACTTCCTCCGCTTCAAAATCCATACAGGACACGTATATCTTTTCAAGCTCAAAATGGTATTTTCCTGCAGCCAAAAGCGACTCAAGCACCGAATCCATAAGAGCCTCCAAAAGCCTTGAATTAAGTCTGTACTCGCTTCGGTATTCACCCATTTTGGAAGCGTCAAAAAACCGTTTCATATTTATCCTGCGGTCGGGTATTAACTCAGTATCCCTATCACCGATAACGAATGCCTTTCTATCGTTCAGGAAAAATATCGCATCGGGCTTTGACGTATCTATCGGATCGTAAGAGACTCTTACAGGTGTGTCGGTAAGTCGTGCACGCTCCAAAAGAAGATTCAGATATATATGAGCTGTTCCGAAGCAATCTTCTATAAGATATATCTTATCCGCAAAATGCTCATAAGTGTCATATCTGACCTTTCCCTTCATTCCAACCGAGCATACAAGGCCCGCGGTGATCTCAAATCCGCCGCCGCATTTTATCTCTGCAAAGGTGCGCTCGACTGCGCGCCGTGCCTTATTAAAACGCATAAACGGAAAGGCAAGAGAAAAATTTATATCGCTTACGTTTTTATATGCCTCAAGATATCTGTATGCCTTTTTATAACATTCCGACTTTTTCTCTCCGAGCACCCGTATGGTCTCATACTGCTCGGCAAGCTTTTCTGCATCCCAAAATGCGCCAAGATTTATTATCTCCTCACGAGCCCCCGACACCAAGGGATCAACACTGTGCGGTGCAGTTCCGTCAAGTATTGCCACACTCTCTCCGATAACTATTGCATCAAGAGAATCGGGGTCTGACGAGCAATTATATCTCTCGACCGAAATCCCAAGACTCTCGGCTTGCGATGCTGCACGCTTCATAAAGCTGCTTTTTCCCGTTCCGGGACCGCCCTTTAATATGTAGACACGCTTGATATGCTTGTCGGAAAGAATGTTGTCATAAAAGCTTATAAACCCCTTTGCACTGTTTGCGCCTGCAAAAAGTCTGCCACCGTCAAATCTCTTCGTTATCTTCATCGTATGCCTCCAAATTATATGTGCATTACAGCATATGCATGAAGATAACTTATTGACTTATCTTTCGGTAATATTGATATTTACCGGCAAAATACCTGCCTGATCGTAAACTATCTCGTTTATTTGAGAAATTTCGGACGGAAGCAGATCGTCGCTCTTTACAACTATATTTGCCTTGTCATCACTTATGACCGCCACACAATAATCAAATCCCTTTGCCATTATGAGGGTTTCTATATTGCTCTCCTTTTCCATGACCTTTGCAAGATTGTTTATCTGTGCCAAAGCCTCATTTTTAGCTGTTTCGGTCGATGCTTGATTATCGACCACCGACTGAAGCACCTCTATTGCCTCGTCTCTTGTTCTCTGACGGCTTACCTCGATGCTTGAAAAATAAGCATCATCAGACGTCTTATTTCCATCAGGCGCGTCAACGTCCTGTGACGGAGTAGAGTCCTGCATTCCTGCCCCAGTGTTATAATCAAATCCGTCATCCTTATTAGAGAGGACGACCCAATTAACACAGATAGCCAAGCCTATAAGAAGAACAGCACCCGCGATCACAAAATTTCTTTTTCCGATCTTGATACAAACAAGCTTAAATTTTTCTTTAAAATTTTCTAATTTCATTATTATTTTCCTCCAAATGTTTTCTACGCTATATGTATATTTATCTTTTTAATTATTTATTACTTATTTTCAATTTTGTGCCGCTGCAACGTATATTTTATTTGTGGGAATATCGAAAGCGGCTGCAACAAGCGAAATTATCTCGGACCGCACACCGCTGTCCTTTCCACCCGTACACACAATTCCTATACCAAGAATGTCGGGCGGCTCATAGCCGATAAGTATTGCCTCCTCCGAGCTTCCGCTTCCCTTCATAACGTATTCGAGCTTATACGTGCTTTTGTTGTCGGTCTGAATATCCTGCGCGTATATCGCCCTAAAACTTCCGTCAAGCGTTACCGCAACGCTTACCTTGCCCGCGCCTCTTACTTTTGAGCATATTCCCGTGATCTTCCCGATAAGCTCTTCCTCGTATTTCTGTTCATCATATTTTTGAATATTAGAGTAGTTCTCATTATCCTTTCCCTTATCCGACCCCGACACACTACCGAATATCAGAAGAATAGCGCCAAGCACAATTCCCACTACAATAAGTGCCGACTTCATATTAACTGTTTTAGCTCCGTTTTCCTTACTCATATCAAACACCTATTCATATATTATCTCACATTCACAATCAAGCAGACCGTTTACGTATTTTATAACTCTGTGCGGATCAACAAGCACGGCTCCCTTATAAAGCACCACCGTTACCTTGTCCGCTATATACTTATCCGTGTCCGCGACAAGCTCAACCTTAACGTCAAACAGCGCGCTGTCTATCGCAAGATCACGACATATCATATTCTTTAGTCCTGTCGACATATTTGCGCTCCCCTCTTCAATAAGATTTTCTTCAAATATCTCCTCATATCTCTCCTGTGCATTCTCATCGCCGAATATACCGTCAAAGAGTCCCCCATCAGTATTAAAAAGGGCATCACTCACAGCCATTACGGGAGATATCAGAACACAAAGAACACAAAGTGAGGACAAAAGCCCCATATATTTGCGAAGTCCCCCGCCCTCTCCATCAGGACAGAGCATTAGGGCGAACGAACAGATAAGCACCATTCCAATAACCGTTATTATATAGCCTTCCATCTCTCACCCCAATGCAATGCCACACTTCACGAATATGCCAAGAGCCAAAATGAACATTATCGATACCATACTCACGACGGCGCATATCATACCGTAGACAGAGCCAACCTCCGAGAGTAATCGGCTTTCGGCATCACAACCCAAAAGATCGGCAACCGCAACTGCAAAAAGATAAACGGATCTTGACAATAGCAAGCTCACAAGGGTTGGAAGCACAAGAAAAATTATAAATAAAACCGACCCTATACCGCACACGCTTTTGATATACGATACCGACGATGATATCGTTCGTATTGTTTCTCCGACAGAGCCGCCAACCACGGGAATAACTGTTGAAGCTACAAGCTTTGCGGCACGCGACGAAACGGTATCTGCCGAGACTCCAAGTATGGTCTGTGATGACAGGACGGCAATCAGCAATGTCATTACAAGGGCAAGCAAAAAGGTGTACGTTTTCTTTACCGACGACAAAAGGCTTTTAAGATTAAGTGTTGGCGAGAGTGTTCCGCAAAGGGCAAATGCCATACAGGCACTGCACACGGGAAGTATCGTTTTAGCACAGAAATTCTCACAAAAGGCAAGGAAAAGATACATCGTTCCGTTACTTGCAACAGCAGTTGTAACGTTTCCGCCCATTGCATATATCACTCCCGTCATAGGGACCACGCCCAACATAAGTGTATTAAGATTTTCAAAGAAAAGGGTAACCTTCCCAAAATGTCCTATCTGATAGCGCATTATCACCGCAAATAGCGCGCAGGACGAGCATATCGACACTACCCTTGATATTGCCTCTGAATTAAACGACGATCTGAATGCAGAAAAGATGGCAGATAAGATGAGTATTCCCAAAAGTGCCGCCAAAAGTGAAAGCGCATCCTTAAGACCAATACCTACAAGATCTCCTATAACGTCAAGTATGTATTTTGCATTTGCCATCTTTGAAACGCTGTCGCCAACCGCCTTTTCGTCATCCGAGCGTACGTCATCGGGAAGATACTCTCCGATCTCTCCCTCTATTCCCTCTATTATCTGATAGAACTCATTCGGCAGAGCACTTTCCTTTGCACCAAGCGGAAAAGAAAAAACAAGAGCGGACAGCAAGCATAAAACGAAGAACAAATTTTTTCTTTTTATCATTTTTTAATTATCCCATATTCAGTATTTCGACAGCATATCCTATAATTTCGTTTATAAGCGGCAGGCAAAGAATAAATATCTCAAATTTTGCCGCAAGCTCTACTCCGCTTGCCACCGATGCATTCTGACAGTCCCGACATATCTGCGATGTTATTTGCGACAGTATGGCAATACCGAGAGCTTTTATAACTATTTCGGCATATCCCGAAAGTTCCTCAGCATTGCTTATACTTAAAAGCTGTGAAAATATCGGCTCTGCGTAAGTAGCGATCATACCGAAGACAAGCACGCTTGCGGCAAGCTTCAATGCAGTGGAAAATGCTACACCCACCTGAAATAAGAGTATCACAGAACAACTGCTTATTATTGCAAGCGCACAGACCTTTATAAACATAGCACGACCTCAGAAATCAAAAACCGATCGCACAGCATCAAAAAGATCCCCTATCTGCCCAACAAGCATAAGCATCACCGCTACCACTCCCGCGACAGTGACAAGCATTGCCTGCTCGTCTCTTCCCGATTTATTAAGGATCACAGATGCGACCGAGACCAACACCCCGACACCCGCGATCTTAAGTATAATACTTATATCCATTCTTTTTCACCTAAATCATAATAATTACAACTGCAAGTACCGCTGCTATGCAAAGAGTTGAATTCAACTTCTTTTTCGTCGGCAATTCTGCTGCTATCCTTTCACGTCTGTCCTCTAAAAGAGAAATATAATACTCACATCTGCGGATCTGCTCCTCGCGGTAGTTCATACCAAAATCAGAAGAAAATTCAAGGAGTATTTTTTCTGTTGCCATATCCTTTATTTCACAGTTATTTAGTAGATCATCAATATCCTTGGGACTTCTGTCATACTTCCATCCGCAAAGAGAAAAAAGCTCCTTGTCACACCTTGAAAATATTTCGGATATAGGCAGTGAAAAGCAATCCACCCTTCCCTTTATATACCTCAGCAGGCTCAAAAAGCTGTCGGTCTGCGAGAGAGACACCGAAGCTGTGCTGTTAAGCATATATCCGCCGCCCACTCCGCTAAGTATAAGAAGCAATGCTCCGAGTATTTTTAAGAGATTCATCTGCCTCCTCCCAAGACGAGATATTATATAAAAAATCATTTCTTCCGTTACGCCTTATCCCAACGTACGCACCAAATATCCTTGCCCTGTGAAGACGAGCTATCGCGCTTCTGCAAAGCAGTGCCTCAATACTGTCCGAATGTGCCGAAGCTACAAAGGGAACGCCGCAGTTTTGCGCTGAAATTATTGCCTCTGCCTCGTCGCTCTCCCCTATTTCATCACATATCATAAGCTGTGCATTCATAGTACGCGCCGCTATCTCAATTCCGTCGCCTCTCGGATATCCCGAAAGCACGTCTATACACGAATTCTCACCTGAAAGCGAAAATGACAGTTCTCCACGGCTGTCTATAAGTGCCACTCGCCACGGATCAAGCCCTGTCGACATTTTTGACGCAACACCTCTTAAAAGGGTTGTCTTTCCCTCTCCTGGCGGCGCATAGATAAGCACCCCTCTCATGCCCTCAAACGACCGCAAAAGTCGGCAGACAGGCTCTCCGACGTTTCTTATCTCATGCGGAATCCTAATATTCATTGAAGAGATGTCGTACACACCGCGGATCTGAGCGCCTTCAACTACCGCTCTACCGCATATACCGATTCTCACTCCGCCGTTTAAGGTAACGTAGCCCTTATTTATCGTTTCACTGTGAGCATAAAGCGAATTGTCACACACTCTTGAAAGAAAATTGTCCATTTCATCACGGGACAGCACGGTTGAAAGCAAAATATTTCTTCTGCCGACCGTGACCGAAGATACCCTGCCGCAACGGAGTCTTATCTCCTCGATCTCCCCGATGTTTTCTATTATTTTTATCTCATCAAGCACTCGGTGCGGAAGTATATTTTCAAGAAATAAAGGTATTGCTCTTCTCTTTTTTTCACAATTTATTTTAACAGCCACGTCTGCCTCCGATAACGATTTCTCTAAATTATATGGCATGTCTACCCGCAATATGCTTGTTTTTTTGCCCAATTACAAAACAACTTCTTTTGTCAAAATACGGCATTTTCTTGTTGCTCCCGTCACAATATGTTGTTTTATCTATATCGAATTTATAATATTTTAATAATTTTTCTATTGCAAAAATTACCCATATATGATAAAATAAATTTGTATGTATATTTATTATTTTATATAACAATTTCTAATGGAGGTATATATGTTTTTAAGAAACAATTATCGTCCTGCTTTTGCTTCCGCGTCACCTGTGGACAAGCCGTCCAAAACAGCTAAAGGTTATGACGGCATAATGTTCGGCTCCTCCGAAACAGACGATTTCAGATCGTTTTCGTCATCGGGATATTCAAAGGAACCCAGACGTTCACAAAAGCCGCCAAGAAGAACTATGACACTTGAAGTCAGCGGACGCTCAATAGCTATCGCTATTGCTTCAATTTTGGCAGTTATACTTGTTATAATCCTTGCAGTGATCCTTCTTACCTCGGGCTCTGACAATATAGAATACCGCAACAATGCATTTTCATCATATAAAACGATTGACGGCTCTTACCGTGTTTCGATGAACGGAAAGGTCATGTCAACTGTTTTTGAAAATGAAGTCGAGCTTACTCCCGCAAAGGACAATTCATTTGCCTATGTGGTAACCGAGGTTGGCGAAAAAGAAAACGTTTACATACTTGATGGCGGAAAGCTCAAGCTTGAGCTTGAGGGAGTAGATGACGTTCTTGCACTTGCCGATTTTGCACCCGGAATCGTATATTCGATGGGAGGACGTATCGAATACAGCTATGACGATACGACTGTCTCACTCGCAAGAAACAACGACAGCACCCCTAAAAACTTTGTTATTTCTCCCGATGGCTCTGCTATGGCATATACAATTAAAAATAAAAATGATCAGTCGATAGACGATCTCTATATTTACACAAGTAAGCAATCGGCTCCCGAGGCAAGAAGCTCGGGAAAGGCATCTACCATTCCCGTTTCGGTATCAAACGGCGGTGAATTCATTGTAGCTTATGCTATAAACGGCGATGCAAAAGAGCTTTACCTTGTCGTTGAAAACGAGCGCCACAAGATCAACGACGTAAACGGTATCTTTAATGAGATAACGTATCAAAATGCAGACGGCTCCGAAATTCTTTTCACAACACTTGTTGGCAAGGAATATCATTCTTACATCTACAATTGTAACAAGATGAAGAAAAAGAGCAACTCGGCATTCGATCTCGGTGCAGGCTTTTCCGTCCCCCAGATCGACGACCCCTCTATTGCCTGCCTTGAAACTCTCAAGGAGTGCTATTATCAGAATATAACTAACGAGATCTCCTTTTACGTAAACAAGAAATACGAAACCAACGCAATAGCAACGTATCTTGGCGTATTCGATCCCGATATGAAATATCTTTACTTCATCAACGATGAACGAGAGGTGCTTGTTCAGCTTGAGGTAAACAAGGGCGAGGGCGAAGCGGCAAGCTCGATCGCTACCGACGTAAAGGATTTTGTTATAACTCAAAAGGGCAACATATATTACATAGACGGCTACGGAGATCTTTATTTCTATAAGATGTCCAAGGCAAAGCCCGATAGAATAACGAGCGACGTAACAAAGCTAAACTTCTATGATTGTGCAAACGATCTTTATTTTGAGAAGATAGACTCTGTTGAAGCAACCGGTACTTATAAGACCTCAGAAGGCTCCGACCACGAGGATTTTGAATTTGGAAAACAAAAGCTCAAAACGCTTCCGATATTCACAAACAAATATTCTAAGAAAACGTATGCATATTACTACAACGAGGAAAAGGATAATTACATTCTCTTCTACTCATCAAACGGCAGATCCTTTAAGAAGATAGCCGAGTGCGAAAAAATTGATCAAACACATGCATCCGAATTACAGGAAAAGATAGACGATCTTCTTTCATAATAAAAAAATTCCCTTGTGCAAGGCGTTGTGTTCTTAAGGACAGTTTTTACAATAATT
>JAZSIV010000109.1:0-2442 GCA_045533995.1 Eubacteriales bacterium | reverse complement strand
GCCCGCGGGCGACCACTGGTCGCCCCTACAAATGAGTTTTTTATGGTAGGTAAACCTGCTTTATGGAAAGCACCCCTTGGCAGTCCTTTGTTTATATGTCGTAATATACTCGGTTATTATTCATCAGAAAGCATTTTTTGTAGAAGCTCCACCTTAGTATTCGAGTATTCATAAGCACTCTTGAAATTATTTGTTGCCTTAGAGCATGCTTCAAGATCAGCAAAAACGGCATATAACACAGGTAAGCTTACTTCATAGTTATTTGTCAGCACCCTCTCAAGCTTTATGCTTGCAAGTCGGTAATTGCCGTGCACCATATCAATTTTTGCCCCAAGATGCAAAACAGTTGGATCTTCTCTTTCTCCATTAGCAACATAAGTGCTGGCAAAGGTCGTATGAGAATTCTCGACACCCTCAACTGCGTATATATATCTGCAAAAGCTATTCTTCATTGCGCAAAAATGCTCAACTGCGTTCTCGTCTATAACCGCCGAGGACAAATTGGGAGAAAGATTTCTCATATACCTGATGTACATACAGGCTGCGGCTCTGATATGCTCTGTAAAATAAGCCGTTCTTTCACAGTATAAAATAGCTTCATCAAAATAGTCAACCGCTTTTTTTAATTTTCCCTTATTAAAATCCTCTACTGCCAATGCGAATGCGCTTTCTGCCGCAATCATTACTATCTCGTCATCGCCAAGACCGAATTCGATACACATCTGTCTGCTTATCTGATAGCTTCCCGATTTGTATGCTTCCTTTATTTGCGCCAGAACAAAGCTTTTAGCATAAACTGCATCTTCCTTTTCATCAGCAAGAAGATACCCTGCCGGAACATTCAAACGCTTTGCAAGATAGAGGAGCGTACCAAGCGACGGCTTGGCTTCATCGCTTTCAATACGGCTGAGCATATTTCTGGTTATTTCTTCACCAACGAGCTGTGACTGTGTCATCATCTTTTCGTTGCGAAGCTTTTTTATTTTTTCACCAATAGTCAAAATATTACTCCTTTTTTAACGTTATTTATTTATCTCTATCTTCTTAACACGCTTCTTTATTTTTCTAAGATCAGAGAGCATCCTTAATGTGTCTGAAATAATATTGATCTTTGATTCCCTGTGATTTATTATCTTTACGGGCAGTTCAACTATCTTAAAGCCAAATCTCTCAGCTATCATAATTGCTTCAAAATCAAAAGCAAATCCATCGACCTTACACAATGAAAATATCTTCTTTGCCGCCTCATTTGTAAATGCTTTGCAACCGCATTGTGAATCGCTAAGCTTAAATCCGCCGACAAAGCAAAGGACTTTAATATAGACCTTTGACATTACCTTTCTTAAAAAGGTATATCCCTCATATCCGTCAGCGCCTATATTTCTCGAGCCGATAAACATTTGTGCTTCTTTCTTTTCGGCATAACACTCATACAGTCTGCCTATAACTTCGGTACCGTAAGCAAGATCGGCATCTGTAAACACAACAAGATCTCCCTTCGCCTCAAGCATTGCCGTTCTTACAGCACACCCCTTTCCTCTGTTCTCGTCATAGCCGGTTACACGGACTCCGCAAAGTCCAAGTGAGTTTACCGCCTCAACAGAAGAATCCTTTGACCCGTCGTTTGAAAAAAGGACCTCATATTCGCCCTCTTCAAAGTGCTTTGACATATATTTAGAAACTTCTTTTGCTGTATTCTTTATTATTTTTTCCTCATTATACATGGGAATTATTACTGAGATCTTCATATCTACTCCTTAACTGATTTTACATATACGGAAAACAAAAAATCAACCTCTGTGGTCAGCATTTTCAAATCTTGCAATTTAAGGACATCTGAAGGCGACGTTCTCCAATAATACGGTGTCATCGAAAAAAGATTTAATATGTCTTGATTACACTCAAGTGTAATTGAATATTTAAGAGAGACCTTTTCTGCCAATTCAAAGTTTTGTGGCATATCGGCACGTATGTCATTTTTATAAGCTTCACTATATATTGCCCGCTTCAATCCCATAAGATGATCTTCACCTGCAGATACAACGATGAATACACCGTCATCCGACAGCACTCTGTCTATCTCTTCTTCCGCACACGGTGCAAAAATGCTTACTGCCGCGTCGGCACTTTTATCTGTAATCGGAATTTCAAACACGCTTGCGACACAGGCAAAGGCATTCTCATTTGTTTTACATCTGAGTCTTGATGCTAACGAATCAACAGCAAACTTGGATAGATCAAGACCAAAGGTCAGATAATCCGCGGCAGCTATTTTTTCTGTATAATACCCTTCTCCGCAACCCGCATCTATAACTAATCCGCAAGGTTTATATTTGCGCAAGAGCTCAACGAGCTTATTGGCGACAGGGACATAATATCCTTTGTTCAAAAATTCGGTACGGGAACGAACCGCTTGCTTTGAGTCACCTGTAACTCCTCTGT
>JAZSIV010000036.1:0-19748 GCA_045533995.1 Eubacteriales bacterium | reverse complement strand
TTTTTTATATTCTGAAAAACCGGCAGGATTTTCAGAATATAACATAAGGCAGATGACCTTTTGGGTCATCTGCCTTATGTATTATGTTGATGTCGGGAGAATTTACTTTTCCTCGTTCTCCTTATTACAACCGTTTTCTATTTTATCGTCAACTCTGTCAAGAGTCTTTTTAGCGAAGTCCTTGCCGCCAAGACCAAACGCAAGAGCAAAGGAAATAGCGATAGCAGAGATGGTAACGATAAATGCAGTGTTAACGATCGTGGAGGCTATCTCGAGCTGGCTGAGGATCATAAAGCCCGCAAGAGTGAAGATTCCAACCTTAACGATCTTAGCAAGGCTTACTGCCTTGGGATTTGCCTTAACGATAATAGCTTCGAGCATATTAGCGCCGATAAATGCAACGAGAAGAATAAGCGCTGCCTTTACAACGAGGGGCAGGTAAGCTACGATTGCTGCAACTATCATAGAGAGGATCGAAAGGTTGAGAGCCTCAATGCCCTGTGCCGCAACGAATATAATAATAAAGGTTCTTACGAGGTTAACAACGATCTTTGTAGCCGAAGCCTTAAGCTGAGGAAGTACCTTCTTAACAACATTGTCAAAGTTTGCAGCAACGAGAACGTTATAGAGAAGACCGCAAGCAAGGCTTGCAACGAAGAGACCAACGGAAACGACGACAACGGCAAGAATGATCGAGGGGATAGCGCCGAAGATCGAGTTAACGATTCCAATGGCAGGAGCCGAAATCGCTTCAATTCCGAGGACGCTGAGCGCAGATACGATGGTAACGAGAATAATAACGCCCATCAAGATTCTCACGAGGATATCGGAGAGAAGGACGATCTGCTTTTCATCATCGTCAACTCTCTTGATCAGTGTATCGAGCTTTGTCTTCTTGAGAAGAACGGAAACGATCTGACCAAGGATCTGAGCCACAAGAATACCAACATAAACGAGGATGACAGCGGCAATGATGTTAGGCAAGTAGTTAATGAAAGCACTGACAAAACCGCTGATGGGGCCTGAGATGCTTGTGATACCAAGTGCCTCAAGGGCATTGGGGAGGAAGAGAAGGAAAACTACAAGGTAAACAAGTTTTCCGACAAAATTCATTGAGGTTCCGAGCGCTCCTTCATTAACGCCCCACTTGTCAAGCTTTTTATCAAGCTTTACAAGCTTAAGCAGCTTTATAACAAGCCAGCTCGAGATGCCTGCAGCTAAAAAAGCAATGGCAAGGTAGACAACAAAGCGAACGAGATCGATAGCCCAAATTTTTTCAAGATAGCTAATAAATGTGTCCATAGTTGTTTTCTCCTTTGTAATTTTTTGGATCAATTTAATTGTAGCATAGTCAAGGTGTTTTAGCAATGTTTTCGTTGTAATATTCACATAGATTTTACAATCTTTTATAGTAATGATCATGACGATAAGCGGTGTTCTGAACCGTATATCAAATAATGCAAAAGAATGTAAAAACAGAAATTTGACACCTTAAAAGTCCAAGTAAGCGAGTTCCTTTTTTATTTTGTAAATACTGTTGACATTTTTTTGGTGTTATAATGACCGCGAAAGGCGGTGCAAACCACTCCGCACGACCGGAGACACGTCAAAGCTTTTGCACGATCCTTGCCGATACCGCAGTGACGAGAAAAATTTAATTGTGGACGCCCTCGGGCGTCCTTTTTGCGGACAAATTTTCGAGCGAGGGCAATTCGTGAATTGCCCCCTCCCAGATCAGCATAATTTCCACCAAGCTCGGTAGGTGAGTGCCTTGGTGCTCCCGTTTGTTATTTTGGTCAATAGTTAAGTGTTTGTAGGGGGCGGTGACCACGACGATCCATTTTTGCGGACAAACAATGGTCGTCCCCTACAAGTGACGCTTTTCCTTGACTTTATGTAAAATTTGTGATAATATAAAAGTATAAAAATAAAGTTTTGAGGGGCGGTGAATTTATGAAAAAAATAATTTACGCGCTCGTATTATGTATCTTGTTTTGTTTTTCTGCGTGCTCATATAATCATCAACAAACAACTCCGCCAAATATTACAGAGGGACAGTTCCCCTTTTACATAGAATATATTTATAACGATGAAACGTATAAGTATCACGATGCTGTTGTTTGCAACTATGTTGGACTTGAAGATAATCACGGATGGAGTATGCCCCAAAAAATTAGAGTTTGGGAAAGTTGTCTGCAATCAAGTGGAGAACAATATAAAGATATTTTAATTATAGATAGGTACCAAGAAAAATCCATTTTTACAAAAGGACGCACGAACCTTTGTTCATTTGTGTATCTTTGCTTTGGTAGTGCCGATTATTATATGGGTGAGGAAAAATATTTTGGTATTTGTGAGCCTTGCTTTTATTACTATGAATCGTTCGAAAATAATTCCGGAACGGTATCTGGAGAGAGAACGATTTTAACAGATGAGCAGTTGGAGAAATATTTTGGGATAAAGATCGTTCGATTTGAAACTTCCTCTCCAATTAAAAACGAATATGAATAAGGCTTTTGCACTAATTCATGATAATAAAAAGGACGCCCACGGGCGTCCTTCTTTCGTACAAACGATTGCTACACTTACAAAAATATCGCAAAAAGGATTGACAGAAACAATACTTCGTGATATGATGTATAACGTAAGGGGAGGTATAGTATGGACATTCAGTTGAAACGAGGGTTACTTGACGTATGTGTTTTGGCGGCTATAAAGGACGAGGATTCATACGGTTACAAGATAATAAAAGACGTAAAGCCGTATATTGAGCTTTCCGAATCCACCTTATATACTATTCTTAAGCGTCTTGAAGCGGCAAACATGCTGACTGTGCGCACAGTAGAGCACGGTGGCAGGCTTCGGAAGTATTACCGTATTACAAAAGAGGGTCTTTTGCGCATAGATGCGTTTAAGGAAGAGTGGAAAGAGATGATGTTGATATATCAATTTGTTGCCAAGGAGGATAATTGCCATGACCAAGCTTAAATTTCTTTTGTCACTGCACGATAGATTATCGGGACTGCCGCAGTATGAGCTTGAGGAAAGATTGAATTTTTACAGTGAAATGATAGAGGACAGAATGGAAGAGGGGCTTCCCGAAGAGGAAGCCGTTTCAGCGATCGGTTCGGTCGATGATATAGCCGAGCAGATAATAGCCGATATTCCTCTTGTAAAGATCGCCAAGGAAAAGATAAAGCCGAAAAGGCGACTGAGCGCATGGGAGATCGTGCTTCTCGCACTTGGCTCTCCTATATGGCTTTCTCTCTTGATAGCGGCATTTGCCGTAGTTCTTTCACTCTACGTTTCGTTGTGGTCTGTTATAATCTCGCTTTGGGCTGTATTTGCTTCGGTCATAGGCTGTGCTCTTTGCGGAATTGCTGTCGGCATTGGATTTGCGGTCGGCGGAGATCCTATTGCGGGCGGAGCAATGATCGGAGCGGGTCTTGTTTGTGCAGGACTTTCCATTTTTATCTTTTTCGGTTGCAAAGCAGCAACAAAGGGAATCTTATTGCTTACCAAAAAGCTTGCGTTGGCAATTAAAAATCTGTTTATTAAAAAGGAGAGAGCGTAATGCAAGGAACGGTTAAAATTTGGCTTATTACAGCTGCGTTACTTATTATATTTGGTGTGGCTATCGTTGTTTTGACGGGCTGCTCTGCCAACTGGAATATCAATAGGCTTGGCACGAGAAAATATCAGACGAAGACCTACGATATTACAGAGGACTTCAGCAGTATATCGATAAACACAGATACGGCGGATATTTTGTTTGCTCGATCTGAAAATGAAAGCTGCAAGGTCGTATGCTTTGAAGAAGAGAGCTTGTGGCATAGTGTTAAGGTTGAGGATGGCAAGCTTATTATTGACCTTGTAAACGAGAAAAAATGGTATGAATATATCAGCATAGTATCGAAAGAGACCGAAATAACCGTCTATCTGCCCAAGGCAGAATATGATGCACTCGCTATAAAGGGAAGCACGGGAGACATTGAGATACCGAAAGATTTCAGCTTTGAGAGCGTTGACCTTTCGATCAGCACGGGAGACGTGGAAATGCTCGCCTCTGTGACGGCTCTTACGAAGATAAAGACGAGCACGGGTGATATTTTTGTTGAAGACGTTTCGGTAGGTGCGCTTGACCTTGCCGTCTCAACGGGCAGAGTTAGTGCAACGGGAGTGAAGTGCGAGGGCGATATCAAAATATCGGTCAGCACGGGAAAGTCGGTTTTGACTGACGTGACCTGCAAAAATCTTACCTCAAGCGGAAATACGGGCGGTATAACATTAAACAACGTGATTGTCGCCGAAAAGCTTTCTGTTGAGAGAAGCACGGGCGACGTCAGATTTGACGCTTGTGATGCGGCGGAGCTCTTCATAAAGACGGACACGGGCGACGTGAGGGGAACTCTTTTGACCGAGAAAGTGTTTGTTACAAAAACCGATACGGGCAAGGTCAGCGTTCCGAAATCAATTACAGGTGGGCTGTGCGACGTCGAAACCGACACGGGCAACATAATATTAGAAATAAGGTAGATCAAAAAAGCCTTGCTGACTTGTATCAGCAAGGCTTTTTATATGCACGTAAGTAGTTACTGTTTGAGTTCCTTTTCGCTTTCTGCCTTTTTTTCTTTTTCCTCTGTTTGTATTTCCCAGTGAATGATAAATGCCAGCAGTGCGCGGATCACGATTACGATACCAAGGATCGCAAGTTCTTCAAGGTTATGAATGATGACCGTCTTAATGATCTCGGCACCCATCTTGAATTCAAGCGCCAAGGAGAGTGCCTTTCCCAAGTCAACGACTACGCGGAAGGGACGTTTTTTCACAAGACACTTAAAGAGTCTGACTAAAGCGCGGCAGGAACCGATTATGATAATAAGAATACCGATCAGTTCAAGTGTGCTGGCGGCAATTTCTGCCAATAAATACAAAACGTCTTTATACTTAGTAATAATGGTTTCCAGCATAAATATTATCTCCCTTATTTTTTAACGTATTTGTTCCAACCCGATGATACGGTCTTGTTGCCGTCCTCGGTTATCCACATTGCTTCTGTTTCCGGAATAGATTCAACAAGAGCAAGTCCCTCTTCCTGTGTTAAGCAGAAAAGTGCGGTCGACAGTGCGTCCCCAAGCCCCGAATCCTTGCACAGCACCGAGACAGACAAGAAACCTTCTGCGGGCATCAGCGTGTCGGGATGGATAATATGATGATACGGCTTTCCGTCTACGTAATAAAAGCGTTGGTATGAGCCGCTTGTTACTACCGACTGCCCGTCGTTCAAGCTTAAATATGCAAGATATTCCTCGCCAAGAGGATTCTCTATTCCAACGGTCCACTTGTTTGAGTCGGGCTTGCTGCCTATTGTGCGGACGTTTCCGCCGACGTTCAGCACGTAGCCTGTGATCCCACGTTCCTCAAGCGAGCGTGCAACACGTTCTACGGCATAGCCCTTTGCGATAGCACCCACGTCCAATTTCATAAGCGGATCGGCAAGTGTTACGGTAGAGTTTTTCACATCAATGATAAGCTTTGATATATCGGTATGCTCCGAGGCAGCCACAAGATGCTCCATAGGCGGCAGAGAAGCCTGTGTGGGGTTATCCTTGCCCAAGGTGCGATAATCGTGCCACAGAGACAAAACACTGCCCATAGCAACGTTTACAGTGCCGTTTGTTAAGGTATACATCTCCTTGGCATACAAAAGCATATCTATAATTCGCCTGTCTACCGTCACGGTGCGGTGTGCGCCGTCAACCAATTCATTCAAGGTGCAGAGGTTTTCCATTCCGTCAAAGCGATGATAAATGGAATACAAGCGATGGTATTCTGATAGCAGAGAGAGGATCTCGTTTGCTACCGCATCAAACTCTTCTTTGGTTTCCTCATAGCCCATAATGGTAGTCACCGTGTCAAAGTAATCCATTGAGTAGGTGGAATACTTTTCCTTTTGCGGCGCAGCGGCACAAGAGGGAAGAAGAAGACAAAGCAGTAAGCAAAGAGAAATAAATCTGCAGTACGTTTGTTTTTTCATGATCATAATTTATACAAAAAAAGGAGAGGGATCTCCTTTTTTTGTTTTTATATTTCGTTATTTTTTATTACTTGGTAGCAGCCTTTACGAAGCCTGTTACGAGGATGGTGCATCCTGCGCTCTGAAGATCGCTCACGCCCTTGCCGTCCTCAGCCTGAAGACCTGCAATCTCCTGCGCGGTCTTGCCTACACAAGCAGCGTCAAATGCAGCTGCCTGCTCAAACCATTCCTTTGTAGCACCGCCGTAAGCAACCATATTGTAGTCAGCGCCCTGATCTCTCTTGGAAACGACAGCCTTTGTGGTATCAAGCGTAGCTACGCCCGCTGCTGTGAAGGTAAATGCTACTTCTACACAGTCGCTGTAAGCCGCAGCAACCTTGCCCTCAGCGTCAACAGCAGCTCCAAACAAGTTAACTGAGATCTTGTTGCTGCCGTCCTTTTCCTCGGTAGCGTCCGTGCAGGTCTGCTCGGTTACAATGTTTGCCTTAAGTGTAACGTCTGCCTTGACCTCAGTCTTTGCTGAGTTGTACGCCTTTTCGATAGCGCCCACAAACTCGTGGATCATGATAGTACAGCCTGCATTGATAACTTCATCGTTGCCCTTGTTTGCGTCTGCAACGAGAGCCTTAACCTCGTCAAGAGTCTTGCCAACTACAAGTGCTTCAAAAGCATCTACCTGCTCGAACCACTCTTTTGTAGCGCCGCCGTAAGCTACCATGTTGTAGCTTGCACCGAGGTCATACTTTGTTTTGAATTCTGCATTTGCAACTGCTTTTCCGTCTGCTGTGAATTTTACTGTGTTGCTTGCTGTATCAAGCTGGCAGGCAACGATCTTGCCGTCTGCATCAACTGTGATAGCCGCAAGAGTAACGTCGAGCTTGCCCGAGCCCTCTTTGTCGGCTGTTGCGTCAGCAACTGTGGGTGCGCTGACGTAAATACCGGCGCCAAACTTTACGGTAGGATCAACCTCGTCATTTGTACAGCCGAACAAAAACGCCGGAATAACAAGAAGGAGGCAAAGGGTAAGTGCTAAAAACTTTTTCATAATAGAGTCTCCTTAAATTTTTTTACTATTTTATTTTACCATATACTTGTACGTTTGTCAACAAATTAACAAATATGTTTAAAATATTTTAAGAAAATAGATTTTTTGGTATTTTATTAATTAAAAGTGAGCCGCATAATCCGATAAGAATACCTGCGATAGTGCCCGTAACGGTAAGAACGACAAGATAGTAGCCAAGCTCTACCGTCTCGAGCAGAAGCATTGCCATCAGTATCTGTCCTACGTTGTGGGCAACAGCTCCCGAAACGCTTACTCCCACCGTTGACACAAGGTTCGAGCGGCGAAGCAGGATCATCAGCAAAAGGCTCAAAAATGCGCCCGCCAGACTGTACAAAAGTGCCATTAAGTTTCCGAAAAGCATGCTGACCAGAAGCATACGCAAGAGCGAAACTCCGATAGCCGAGGCGGCGCCGCGGCGGTAAAGCAAAAAGATGATGACGATATTGGGTAGTCCCATCTTAATTCCCGGGATTGTAGGGAAAAGCGGTTGTATCAGAATTTCAACGTAAGCTAATACCAGGGCAAGTGCAGTGCACAAGCCCATAAAGGCAACGGCTTTTGGTTTGTTCTTCATAACGATCCTCCCTATGCCACGATATCGGGGGAGTCAGGCTCACCGTCGGTTATCACGGTCACCACAACGCGATTGGGCAGGCATACGATGCTCTCACCGTCGCGAAAGATCGGGTGGTGGGAAACGCAGATCCCGTCGGGGCAGGAGGCACTTTCGATATACGCCTTGCCGTCGTTTATGATCAAACGGTTTAGCTCCTCACCGTCTTTGCCCGTTCGGATATCCTCGGTAATAGACTGTGATAATGAATAGGTGCCGTATATCTCCCCGTCAACGGTGACTCTGACCGTATCTCCGCCACTTCGGAATACAAACAAATAAAGAATTCCTATAACGGATACAAACAAAAGTGCAACAATAAGAATTATATCATTGCGTAAATGAAATTTTGGGGTGTTTTTTTGTTCTTTCATATTATCCAACTATTGTCTTATAGTCGTAATTCTCCGGAAGATCGGGGAAGAAGACCTTTTTAAGACAACCTGTGGGACACTGACTTATGCAGAGTCCGCAGTTCGTACATTTAGTGTAATCAATAACCGCCAAATTATCCGTAACGGTAATAGCACCGTTCGGGCAGTTCTTTTCACACTTTTTACAGCCGATACAAGCGTTTTTACAAGCCTTGCGTGCGTCAGCACCCTTTTGTTTGTTGCTACACATAACAGCTGTGCCCGCTTCCTGCGGAAGCATAGATATAATGTGCTTGGGACATGTGTGCATACACAATCCGCAACCAAGACAGCGCGAAGTATCAACGTGTGCTATGCCGTCTGCAAGACAAATAGCATTTGCGGGACAAACATAGGCACAGTCACCAAGGCCAAGACAGCCAAAGCGGCAGGAATTGGTTCCTCCGTACAGCATAGATGCCGCACGGCAGGTCTGTACGCCCTCATATTGCGCAACGGGCGAGGTAGCACCGCAGTGACCGTTACAGGCAACGAAAGCGACCACGTCCTCGATCTTTTCATTCTCAACACCGAGAATGGCACTGATCTCTCCGGCAACCTTTTCAGCACCGGGAATACAGAGGTTGGGTTTAACTCCGCCCTCTGCCAAGGCTGCGGCATAGTCGTCACAGCCCTTGTAGCCGCAAGCACCGCAGTTGATGCCGGGCAGACAGTCTCTGACTGCCTTTTCCACTTCATTCTTTTCGACTGCAAAGAAGTGAGAGAAGATAAGAAGCAGGATCCCCGCAGTCAGTGCGACTGCAAGGATTACGAGAAATGCAATTAAAATTTCCATGTTCAGCACCTCATATCAAGCAAAAATATTTTCCACAATACCGCCAAAGCCCATAAACGCAAGGGATATGAACGATGCGGCAATGAGGGTAACTGCCAATCCACGGAAGGGGGAGGGAATGTTTGACTCGTTGATACGGGAGCGCAGACCTGAAAATAGGACCATTGCCAAGAGGAATCCTAGACCGCAGCCAAGAGAGCTTGCAATCGATTCCACAAAAGAATAACCGTCAATTATGTTGTTGATCGTAACTCCGAGAACCGCACAGTTTGTAGTTATAAGGGGCAGGTAAACACCAAGTCCCTTATAAAGAGAGGGAGAGAGTCTCTTGAGAAGCATCTCAAGGATCTGAACAAGGGTAGCGATCACAAGTATGAAGATGATATTCTGCAAATATCCGAGTCCGAGTGTGTCAAGTACGAAACGCTGTATAGGCCACGTTGCCGCAGAAGCGAGAAGCATAACGATCGTTACCGCAACTCCCATTCCGACAGACTGATTAAGCTTTTTTGACACTCCGAGGAAGGGGCAGATGCCCAAAAATCTGCAAAGCACGTAGTTGTCAACAAAAACAGAGGAAAGCAGTATAACAATAAGAATTTTGAATTCTCCCATTAGATCTCAGCTCCCTTCTTTGAACAGGTTTCAATATGGCAGGTGCTCGCATTGGGACAGCCACTGCAAGAAAATGACGTTTTGGCGGGTGCTTTACCCTTGGTAAGAGCGTAGATAAGAGCTATCAGCAAGCCGTAGACAAGAAGTCCGCCGGGCGCTTTTGTCAAAAATTCGATCTTATATTCTTCAAGGAAGGGAAGAGCGATGCCGGCAAAGGAAGCTGCTCCGAACACCTCACGGATAGTAGCCATTGCGCCGAGAGCGAGTGTAAATCCAAGACCCATACCGATGCCGTCGAGAGCCGAAGCTACAACGGGATTCTTGTTGGCGAACATTTCTGCACGGCCAAGAATGATACAGTTTACTGTGATAAGGTCAAGATAAACGCCGAGAGACTCATAAAGGCTTGGGAAGAGCGCTTGAACAAGCATCTTAACGATGGTAACGAATCCCGCAATAATTACGATATAGCAGGGAATACGCATCGTCTCGGGAATGATCTTTCGCAAAAGCGAGATAAATACGTTTGAGCAAAGCAAAACGACCAGTGCCGCAAGTCCCATTCCGAGAGCTCCGGTAACGGTGGTAGTTGTTGCAAGTGTGGGACAGGTGCCAAGAATAAGCACGAGTACAGGATTTTCTTTGATAATTCCGTTTGTAAGCACGGAAAGAGATTTATTTTTATTCATAATTATTCCCCTCCGTTCAATATCTTAAGAGCCGCAAAGGCATAGTTAACAGCCTGCTTGTAGCCGTCGGTCGTCATAGTAGCACCGCTGATAGCATCTATCTCGGTGTAATTTTCTTCTGTCTTGCCGACGAACTGGCCGTAGAAGTCCTCGTTCGCGCAGGCATCTCCAAGACCGTCTGTTTCACCCTCTGAAACGGTCAGACAGTCAATGATCTTGCCATCGGCTGTCAAAGCAACGCGTACAACGATATACTCGTTGGAAGCGGGGTGATACTCGTTGCCACCCTTAATACCGTATCCTGCGCCCTTGGTTTCGATAACAAAGTTGCCCGAAGCCGTTTTCTTCGCAGAGATAACGTTCTTATGGATGGTAGGATAGAGCGAGAGGTCAATGTCCTCAAGAGTCGTGGATCGAATCAGGGCAACCGCATCGGTAAGAGCCGCCGCGTTTTCAACTCCTTCTGTAACGACTGTTCCGTCGGACAGAACGCCGATAAACTGTTCTCCTATGACGAATACGTATCCTGCACCGTTCGTTGCGGTATAGATAGAGTCAACACCCTCAATGAGCTCTACGCGGAACAGCTTTTCAAACTTGTTCTCGCCTGCAGGGAGAGCCGCCGCAAGATTGTCAGCGAGTATCTCTTCCTCTGTACGAATATCAACAGAACCGCCGCCGAGTATGATTCCCGTATTAAGCGCGTCCTTGATAGCGTTTTTGTATGCGGCGGTAGTTTTTGTGGCTCCGCCGACGGTATCCACTGCATCTACCGCAGAGGAATCCTTGTTGGCAAAGTTCTCGCCGTAAGTCTTTTCTTCACCAAGAGTTTCATTAGAGGAAATGCAAACAGCTCCGGTCACAATGCCGTCAGTGCTAACACCGCACATAATGGTCATTCCTGTTCCGTAGCCTGCTGTAATAAGCTTTACTACGTGACCCTTGCCCGATGTTTCCTTGTAGACCTCGGAAACTGTTGCGGGCAAGGTATATCCGCTGATATCCACAGCTTCAAAGCCTGCGCCGTCGGGCATAACTTCGAGAAGCGCTTTGTTGGCAGACTCGTTCTGATTCTGCAAAATAATGGGAGCGGTAAGCGAGTTCGTGATCGCCAACAGCAATGTGATGACCGTGCAGATGCAGACAAACACCGAAAGGTTTTTAATGTTTTTCTTCATTATTTCTTACCTCCCGATGCGAATACCTTATGTCTTGTCAACTGATTTATGTAAGGATTAAGTATGTTCATAAGCAATATTGCGAATGAAACACCCTCGGGATAAGTACCGAAATAACGGATAAGGCAGGTGAGAAGTCCTGCACCAAGACCGAAGATCACCTTGCCCCATGCAGTGTAGGGGGAAGTGACGTAATCGGTAGCCATAAAGATAGCTCCGAGGAATACGCCACCCACCATTGTAAGCGAAAGAGCGGCGATGAGGTCAAAGCCCTCCATAAGGAATGAGAAAACAAATACCGTGCCGATAAATACCGTCGGAATATGCCACGTGATCACTCGGCGCGCCAAGAGGTAAATTCCTCCAAGAAGCAGTGCTGCGGTACAGGTCTCACCAATAGAGCCGCCGTAATTTCCAAGGAACAAGGTCAAAAGCGAGGGCATTTTTTCTACTGCAAGAGGAGTAGCGCTTGCTACTGCATCAATGGGGAATGCGGGTGCTGCCAGAGACCCGAATGCCACCAGCATAAATACGCGGGCGGTGATCGCGGGGTTTACAAGGTTGCGGCCGATGCCGCCAAACAGACACTTTACAACGATTATGGCAAACAAAGAGCCTATAACGCATTGCCATAAAGGAGTAGTTGCCGGAAGATTAAGTCCCAGCAAAAGACCTGTGACCGCGGCTGAAAGATCACCTATCGTCTGTTCCTTCTTTGTAATTATATTGAATATTGCCTCAAAGCCGACACAGCACGCAACGCAAACAAATAGGGGCAGCAGGGCACGCCAACCGAAGATGATAGCGCCTGCAGCTGTTGCGGGCAAAAGTGCGATCAGAACGTCGCGCATAATGCCGGCGGTCGATCTACCGCTGTGAATGTGGGGAGAGACTGTTACTTTCGTTAAAGGATCCATACTTTATTTCCCCTCCTTTTTCTGTTCTTCTCTTAAAAATTGCTTGGATAATTTATTTACCTGTACTAAAGGGCGGTTTGCGGGGCAAACGAAGCTGCAGCAGCCGCATTCCATACATGTATCTACCGACAATGCCTTCAGCGCCTCGGCATCCTTTTGCTCATACGCCTCGTAAATGCTTACGGGAGCAAGACCAAAGGGGCAGGTATTGACACACGAGCCGCACTGGATGCAGGCGGTAGCCTTCGGAAGCTTTGCTTCTTTTGCAGTCAGGGCAAGTATTGCATTGGTGTTTTTGAGCACCGAGCAATCGGCGTTTGGAACTGCTACGCCCATCATGGGACCGCCGTAGAGGATCTTGGCAGGCTGTTCGGTCAAGCCGCCGCAGAAATCAAACAGATCTTTGAGTGACGTTCCGATCGGAACGATCACGTTTTGCGGGTTTTTAACAGCACCGCCGTCTACCGTAACACATTTTTCTACCAAGGGCATACCTGTGCGCAGATATGATCCGATAGCGGCAAGAGTAGTACAGTTTATTGCAATACAGCCCACGTCAGAGGGGAGTTTGCCTGCGGGGATCTTGCGTCCTGTGGTATTGTATATCAAAACCTTTTCTCCTCCCTGAGGATATACCGCGGGAAGAGCCTTGACGGTTACAGAGCAAGCGCTTATCGAAGCTGCCATTTCGCACATAGCCATGATTGCCGTCTTTTTGTTGCTTTCGATACCGATTATAACATTATTTATTCCAAGGCAACGGTTGAGAGCAAGCAGAGCATATTCCATATCATCGGCTCTTGTAAGCATAGTTATTGTGTCACTTGTAATATAGGGCTCGCATTCCGCTCCGTTGACGATGAGATAGTCTATCTTTTGCGGATCCACGTCAAGCTTTACGTGTGTAGGGAAGCCTGCGCCGCCAAGTCCCACTATTCCGCTTCCCTTGAGTGCGGCAGCGAGCTCCTCACGGGTGTTGACAACAGGGGGCTGTATTGTATCGTCGACAGTCATTTCGCCGTCAGATTCAATAACAACAGCAGTCGTAACGGCACCGTTTGAAAGAAGATATTCTGTAAGCTTTGTCACCTTGCCCGATACACTTGAGAAGATATTAGACGAGATCCTCCCGTCAGCCTCTCCGATCTTTGTGCCGACCTTGACCTGATCTCCGACCTTGACGGTAGGGATCGCAGGCTTTCCGATATGCATTGCCATCGGAATGGTTACGTATTGAGGTGCATCAATTTGTACCGTTGGATTTTTTATTGTATTTTTTCTGTGCGGAGTATATATTCCGTGTAGATAAAAAGACATTTTTTTATACCTTTCTTAATTTTTTTTTGGAAACGGTCAAAAAAACGGCATATAACCGCTATAATTGTCCGTTTTCTTCTACAAATCTATATAAAATTATACTATATACAATAAATAATGTCAAGTGTAAATTGTTTTCTCAAAAGGAAACGAATGAGCCTTGTGATTGATAATTTTATCACAAAAAAGAGCGAAAACCATTGACTTTTTATTTTAATATGATATAATAAAAATATATTTTATTTCGGAGCCAGCTGTCTGTAGAGGTAGGGGCTCCTTATGCTTTTCGAAGAAGGGAGCTTTATGAAGAAGATCGACAAAACCGTCCTTAAGGAGACAAAATACATTGCAGTATGGGTGCTTATTTTAAGCGCTGTGATGCAATCGGTGTTTCTTGTTATCGGAAATTGGGACTACACTGTGCTCTTGGGCAATTTGCTCAGCGGAGCTGCGGCGGTGCTTAATTTTCTGTTTATGGGAATAACCGTTCAAATTGCGCTTGCCAAGGATGAGAAAGCGGCAAAAAACACGGTGAAGCTATCGCAGGCATACAGAAATATTTTTATTATAATCGTTGCGGCGGTAGGTATCCTTTTGCCCTGCTTCAATAATTGGACGGTTATAATACCGCTTCTTTTTCCGCGTGTGTCTATCGCATTCAGACCCTTATTTGATAAAAAAGCTTCTTAATGGTAAAAGGTTGAGCGAGGTGATGATAATATGAAACGTAAAAACCGTCGTTTTGCGGCGGTAGATATTTTACTTATCGCTATGATGATAGTCCCGATAGCGGCGGCTATTATTCTGAAAGTACTTACCGCACCCGTACAAGAGGGAATCAATATTTCGGGTGCACGGATATTCTTTACTATTCCTATGCCGTTTCAGGATCTGCCGATAACCGAAGCACAGATAAATTCGTGGCTTGTTATCATATCTATCCTTGGACTTTGTCTCTTTTTGACGCACGGGCTCAAGGTCAAGGCAGATACCAAGCGTCAGCACGCGGTTGAATGGATAGTAGAGACGACAGAGAAAATGATAAAGGAAAATATGGGCGAATATTTTTCGGGATTTTCTCCGTTTATAGCGGCGGTCCTCGCACTGTCGGGCTTTTCAAGTCTGCTTTCTCTCTTTGGACTGTTCCCGCCGACGTCTGACCTTAATATAGTTGCGGGATGGGCAATACTTGTCTTCGGGCTTATAACCTATTACAAATTCAAGTGCGGTCCTGTTCATTATATCAAGAGCTTTGCGGAGCCTGTTGCTTTCCTTGCTCCGATGAACGTTATCAGCGAGATAGCAACGCCTATATCAATGTCATTCCGTCATTACGGAAACGTGCTTTCAGGCACGGTCATCTCCGCGCTTGTGGCGGCAGGCTTGCAGGGAGCATCGTCGATCGTTCTCGGGTGGCTTCCGGGATTTCTCGGGGAGATACCGTTCTTGCAGATAGGTATTCCCGCTGTTCTTTCGGTATATTTTGATGTTTTCAGCGGATGCCTTCAGGCATATATTTTCGCTATGCTGACCATGATGTACGTGGGTGGAGGATTCCCTCTGGAGGATTATGAAAAGCGAAAGGCAAAGAAGCTTCAAAAGAAAGCTCAAAAGGCTGCGTAAAATTAAAAATTAAAATAAAAACAAATAAAACAACATATACGGAGGTTATTTAATTATGGAACTTGCTATTGGATTTATTCTTGGATGTTGCGCTCTCGGCGCAGGTATTGCAATGATCGCGGGTATAGGCCCCGGTATCGGTGAGGGTAATGCGGTCGCAAAGGCTTGTGAAGCTATCGGACGTCAGCCTGAATCGAAGGGAAGCGTAACGAGCACGATGCTTTTCGGTTGTGCTATCGCTGAAACAACAGGTCTTTACGCTCTTATTATTGCGATACTTCTTATATTCGTTGCGCCCAATATGTTCGTGAATATTCTTCTGAGAGTTATGGGCTGATAAGGCCTTATAGGAGAATAAGATATGCAAACTTTAGATGTCATTTCTGTCAACATATGGCAGACATTGATCTCTTTGTTAAACCTTCTTTTGCTTTTTCTTATTATCAAGAAATTCTTGTTTAAGCCCGTGAAAAAGGTTCTTGCCGGTCGGCAGAAGTCGCTTGACGACAGCTATGCCGAGGCACAAAAGGCACAGGCGGTTGCAGATGAGAATAAGAGATTGTGGGAAGAGAAGCTTTCGGGAGCCGATCAAAAGGCAGACGAGATATTGCAAAACGCAGCCGAAAATGCTAAGTATCGCGGGGATAAGATCATTGAAGAGGCACAGCAACGCGCCGATACAATGATACGTATCGCAAAAACCGAGGCGGAGCTTGAGCGTCGCAAAGCGGCGGACGACATCAAACGCGAGATCGTGGAGGTCTCGGGCGTTCTGACCGAAAAGATGCTTGAGCGTGAGATCAACACCGACGATCACAGAGCTATGATAGATTCCTTTATCAAGGAAATAGGTGATGGCAATGACTGATATCGGCAAGGAATACGGTGCGGCGCTTTTTATGCTTGCTTGTGAGCTCGGTGAAAAAAAGAGTTATGCCGAGGCGCTCGAAAAGGTTAAAAAGGTTTTTTCGGAGCACGAGGAATATCCTCTTTTCATTGCCTCTCCGTCGGTGCCGATAAGTGAGAGACTTTTGGCAATAGAGAGTGCTTTTTCAGAGCTTGTTCCCGAGCACGTGCTTTCCTATCTTTTGCTTTTGTGCGAAAAGGGAAGAATGGAGTGCTTTGATGAGTCGGTAAAAGAATATAACGCGCTGCTTGATGCTTCGGAGCGTATCTCCAACGCAAAGGTGACAAGCGCGGTAGAGCTTACCGAGAAGGAAAAAGAGAAATTAAAAAATAAGCTTGAATCGATCTATAAGGGTGAGGTTCACATAGAATATTTTACAGATGGAGCTTTGCTTGGCGGACTTGTCGTTGAGGTGGACGGCAAGATCATGGATGGAAGCTTACGCCATCGACTTCGCGAGGTAAAGGATGTGATGAACAAATGAACACAAGACCTGAAGAAATAAGCAACGTTATAAAAGAACAGATCAAAAATTACAGATCGAAAATAGAAATGAAGGAAACGGGCACGGTAATTCTTGTCGGCGACGGTATCGCGAGAGTGTACGGGCTTCGTGAATGTATGGCGAGTGAGCTGCTCGAATTTGAGGACGGCAGCTACGGTATGGCACAGAATCTTGAAACCGAAACTGTGTCTGTCGCGCTCCTTTCAGATAACAATAATATCAAAGAGGGCACGTCTGTCAGAAGAACGGGTAAGGTTTTGTCGGTTCCTGTTGGCGAGGCTATGCTTGGACGAGTTGTTAATGCTCTTGGCGAGCCTATTGACGGAAAAGGACCGATCTCGGCGACACAGATACGCCCTATAGAATCCGAGGCACCCGGCATTATCGAAAGAAAGAGCGTTTCGGTTCCTCTTCAGACGGGGATCAAGGCTATCGACAGTATGATCCCAATAGGCAGAGGGCAGCGAGAGCTTATTATCGGTGACAGACAGACGGGTAAGACAGAGATCGTTCTTGACACGATAGTTAACCAGAAGGGCAAAGACGTTCTCTGTATATACGTTGCTATCGGACAGAAGAACAGCTCGGTGGTTCAGCTCGCAAACGAGCTTATGCGCGCGGGAGCTATGGAATATACCATAATCGTTTCGGCGTCTGCATCTGAGTCTGCCCCCCTTCAGTACGTAGCACCCTATGCGGGATGCGCTATGGCGGAGCATTTCAGAGAGCAGGGCAAGGACGTACTTATAATTTACGACGATCTTTCAAAGCACGCGGTTGCTTACAGAGCACTTTCTCTGCTTATCCGCCGCCCCCCCGGACGAGAGGCATATCCGGGTGACGTTTTCTATCTTCATTCACGTTTGCTTGAGCGTGCGGCGTGCGTTGCACCCGAGTACGGCGGAGGATCTATTACCGCTCTGCCTATTATTGAGACGCAGGCGGGAGACGTTTCGGCATATATCCCCACAAACGTAATTTCTATTACAGACGGACAGATATTCCTTGAAACAGAGCTCTTCCATGCGGGAGTTATGCCCGCTATAAATCCGGGTATTTCGGTAAGCCGTGTCGGAGGATCTGCACAGCTCAAGGGTATGAAAAAGGTTTCGGGAGAGCTTAAGCTCCTCTATTCACAGTACCGCGAGCTTCAGGCTTTTGCGCAGTTCGGAAGTGATCTTGATGCAGACACAAAGGCAAGACTTGCGCTTGGTGAGAGAATAGTTGAGGTGCTCAAGCAGGGAAGAAACTCACCTATCCGTGTGGGCTGTCAGGTGGCTATCGTTTATGCGGTCATCAATGGCTATCTCAATCAGACTCCCGTTAAGAAGGTTAAGGAATACGAAAGATCACTTTATGAGCTGCTTGAAAATAAATACGCAGACTTTTTGCTTCGCGTTGAATCGGGCAGTTGGGACGAGCAGGACGTAGAAGAGCTTAAGACAGCACTGAACGAAATGAACGCAAAGAGGTGAGCCTATGGGTACGGACATCAAACAACTGCGCACACGTATAAAAAGCGTGGATTCAACCTTGCATCTTACAAAGGCAATGGGGCTTGTAGCATCGTCAAAAATACGAAAGGCAACCGAGTCGATGATCAAGAGCAAGGAATATGCAGAGGCACTTGAGGAGCTTGTCGGTCAGCTGACGAAATACAAAGAGTGCAGAAAAAGTCCTTATATGAATGACAGGACAGGTGAGGACGAAAAGCTTCGTCTTGTTGTTATTGCGGGTGACAGAGGGCTTGCGGGCGGATATAATGCAAATATTTTCCGAACTTTGCGAGAGTACCCGAACGCAGAGATAATTCCCATAGGAAAAAGAGCGTGCGACAGATTTGCAAATGATAGCAATCTTTTATACGCAGAGAGATTTTCTTATTGTGATGCAAAGGAGATCGCTGATTCGATCTGCAAGGATTTTTGCGAGAAGAAGATCGACCGTTTTGGTATCGTTTGTACAAAATATAATTCTATGATGTCTCAGGAGGCTTACGTAAAGTGGGTGCTTCCGTTACACTCCGACGACATCCAAAAGGAAGATGCTTCCAAGTACAGCGCGAGTGCCGTGTTTGAGCCTGATGAGATAACTGTGCTTAACGCGGTGATGCCCGAATATGTGGCGGGAATGATTGTTTCTGCAACAAAAGAAAGCTTTGCGAGCGAGGTGGCTGCGCGCCGTGTTGCAATGGATAATGCAGGAAAGAACGCGCAGGAAATGATAGACAGCCTTGAACTTGAATATAATCGAGCAAGGCAGGGAGCTATCACGCAGGAGATCACCGAGATCGTTGCGGGAAGCGGAATATAAATACCGCGAAAGGAGAGAAAAATGTCTAACACAGCAAAAGGAAAGGTCTCACAGGTCATGGGACCTGTTGTAGACGTATACTTTGAAGAAGGCTGTTTGCCTTCTATATACAACGCGCTGACAATGCAAAACGGAGAAAAGAAGCTTACCGTTGAGGTCGCACAGCACATAGGAGATAATATTGTACGTTGTATTGCTATGTCATCTACCGACGGACTCAAGCGAGGAACACCCGTTACCGATACGGGAAAGACGATAAGTGTTCCTGTCGGAAGATCAACTCTTGGCAGAATATTTAACGTTCTTGGCGATACTGTCGATAATAAACCGTTCGATAATGACGTTGAACGTTGGAATATTCATAGAGCTGCCCCTTCATACAGCGAGCTGTCAACGTCTACCGAGGTGCTTGAAACGGGAATCAAGGTAATAGACCTTATTTGCCCCTATTCAAAGGGAGGTAAGATCGGACTTTTCGGAGGCGCGGGTGTCGGAAAAACCGTTTTGATAATGGAGCTTATCAATAATATTGCAAAACAGCATGGCGGACTTTCTGTCTTTACCGGTGTTGGTGAGCGTACAAGAGAGGGTAACGACCTTTATAATGAAATGAAGGAGTCGGGAGTGCTTTCAAATACGACCTTGGTGTACGGTCAGATGAACGAGCCGCCCGGAGCAAGAATGAGAGTTGCATTAACCGGTCTTACAATGGCAGAATATTTCAGAGATAAAGAAGGACAGGATGTACTTCTTTTCATA